>JBIIQL010000112.1:0-8545 GCA_044342095.1 Pirellulales bacterium | reverse complement strand
TGCCGCTGGACCCGCAGGTTCCGTACTTCTCGGCGATCAGCACGGTGCTCGTCGTGCCGTCGGGCATCGACTGAGAGATCCGCGAGGTCCCCTGGATGCGGGCCTCGGGGGTGGCGGCGGTGGGATTTCCGAAGACGTTGTAATTGACGGCGTAGTTCCCCACCGCCCACTCCGTCGCCGAGCCGCTGGTGGTGGCCCCCATCCCGCCGGGGCTCGACATCTCCGAGGGGCAGAGGAAGGACGGGATCGACACGGCGTAGATCGTGCCCGCCCCCGGCGCCCCCGGGACCGGCGTGTAGACGGTGCGGTTGGCGAGGTCGAAGAGATTCCCCTGCTCGATGTAGGGGAGGAGCCAGGTGAAGGCGGTGAAACCGGTGGCACCGCGGTAGCCGTTGCCGGCGAGCGTGGTGAGATCCCGGCTCGACGGCGAGGCGACCGGCGGCAGGCCGCGCTTCGCGTCGTTGATCGACTGGCAGGCGATGCCGAGCTGCTTGAGCTGGTTTTTGCACGACATGCTCCGGGCGGCCTCGCGGGCGGCCTGAACCGCCGGCAGGAGGAGGCCGACGAGGGTGCCGATGATGGCGATCACGACGAGCAATTCGACGAGCGTGAAGGCCGGCTGCCGGCGGCCGGCGAGCGGGCCACGTGACGACGGAACGCGGGGGGACGAGAGGACGGCGAGAAGGCCCATGGTTCGGAGGCTCCGGTGGGGAGCAGCGGGCCTGAGTGGCTGACGGGCCGCCTGACCCGACCGCTGCGATGGAACGCCAACGGCGGCGCGGAGCCTGATGGGTCCGTGCCGCCGTCTGCTGGCGTTCCAGCTGGGAGAAGCCTATCCGGCCATCGGAGGGGCTGCCATCCGGCCGCCCGCCTGCAGATTCCATGCCGAAGGCCGAAAAAAACACCCTCGATCGAGTCCCAAGCCTATGGCACGGTGAGGCTTGCGCTGAAGCGGAGAGTACCCCCTCGGCGGCTGGCGACGCGGTCCAAAAAACACCGATTTGCCCGCGTCAGTCGGGCCGCGGTTCCGACCACAGCCGGGCCGTTCGGGGCGAGGGGACGCCGTAACGGACTTCAATCGGCATCCCCACCGGGCCGTCAGCGGCAGGCGATCCATGGTCGATCGTCGCCTCGACGAGGGAAGTGTCGGGAGTTTCGAGCGCGACCGGCTTCAGCACCGTCACCGCCACCGGTTCATCCCCCTCCTTCGACCGCCGAGCCGCCACTCCCCAGAGCACGACGCCGACCGCCACCAGGGGGATGAGCGCCCATTGGGGGGGAGGTCCCCAGAAGCCGCTCGGAAGTCGGGACATGACAGATCCTCCCCAGAACCGGGCACCGAGACCCGACCGGGGAAACCTAGGTCACAAAACGCCCGTCGGCAAACCCTCCCCAGGACTGTGGCCGGCAACCAGGCCCCCGTTCCGCCGCTACCACCCGCCGTGACGGCTTCGTCGGAAAAACCGGCTCTTCCTCCATGAATCCTGGGCAGAAAAGGCATATACTCCTCGCACTGCTCCCCGTCCGCGTGATGAGCCTCCTCCATGTTCCGCCATATTGAATCAACCCGTCGCGGCACCGTGGACGTCGTGAAGATTCTCGAACCCCGGCTGATCGACGACCCGCGTCTGGACGAATTGCGAACCGAGATCGGACAGGTCTTCGGAAATCGTGGGGGGGTCCATCTCCTCCTCGACCTCGGCAGCGTGGAATTCCTCTCCAGTGCCGTGCTCGAGATGCTCTCCAGTTTTTACCGCCTGCTCAACGCAGCCGGCGGACAACTGCGGCTGTGCGGGCTGACACCGGAGATCGCCGATGTCTTTCGCACGACCAAACTCGACCGGTTGTTCCCGATCCACGCCGATGTGGACGAGGCGCTGCCCCTGTTTTGAACGACCCAGGACGGGAATCGCAGCTTCCGCCGGGCTATACTGATTCGTCTCCCATCATTCTCACTTCCCCTTCTCGAGGCCCACCGTCCATGAGCGACGCCTTCCGCAGGATCGACGTTTCCAAGCAGGAAAAAGCCGAGATCGCCAAGTTCAAGGACAAGAAGATCCTCGACGAGACGGCCCTCGACGAACTGCGCGTGGAGTTGCTCCGGCTGATCAATGACCGAAAGGGGCTGCACCTCCTCCTCGACTTCTCCAACGTCGAGTTCATGTCGAGCGCCGTCCTCGGCCTCCTCGGACAAATCCACCGCAAGATGGGGACGCTCCAGGGGAAGCTGAAGATGTGCAGCATCCATCCGCAGATCTACGAAGTCTTCAAGCTCACGAACCTCAACAAGCTGTTCTCGATCCACAAGGATCAGGCCGAGGCGATGGGGAAGTTCTGATCCCGTCGTCGAACGTCCTTCGGGCCGTGAGCCAAGCAGCAGGGTTTCTCCCCCCAAACGGCCCCACAACGCATCCCCGGGGTCGCCTCCCCCCCGTGGTGCCATGAGCGAACTCCCGAATCCGGGCTCCGCCCCGAGCTACCGTCCGCGCCACCGTGTCGACGTCCTCATGGCCGAGGACAGCCGGATCCAAGCGAAGATGCTGGAGAAGCGGCTCGTCGATGCCGGCCATTCGGTTCGCTGGGCGATCAATGGAGTCAAGGCGGTCGAGCTTCTGAAAGAAAAGCGGCCCGACCTCATCATCTCTGACATCGAGATGCCGGAGATGAACGGCTATGAGTTCTGCAAGATCGCCAAATCCGATCCGTCGTGGCGGACGATCCCGCTGATTCTCCTGTCATCGCTCTCTGACCCGGTCGACATCATTCGCGGCCTGGAGGCGGGGGCCGACAACTACGTCACGAAGCCCTACGACCCGGACTACCTCCTCGGCCGCATGGACTCCCTCCTCGACACGCCGCTGGAGGCGGAGTCGCCGAGTCCCGGCAGCGAGATGGAAGTGACGATCGCCGGACAGAAGTTCAAGGTCCAGGCGGGCCGGCAGCAGGTGCTCAACCTCCTCGTCTCGATCTTCGAGAACGCGGTGACGAAGAACAAAGAATTGATCGTCACCAACCAGTCGCTCTCGGTGGCGCGAGATTCGCTCCAGAAGGCGAACACCGAACTGACGGCCGTCAACGAGCAGATCGAGCGCAGCAACAAGCGGATGACGCGCGATCTCCACGCCGCCGCGAAGGTGCAGCAGTCGCTCCTCCCCGCGAAGGCGATCGACGTCGCGAACGCGACGGTCGCCTGGAAATACGTCCCCTGCAACGAACTCGCCGGTGACTTCCTCAACATCTTTCCGCTCGACGACGACCACGTCGGGATGTTCGTCGTCGACGTCAGCGGCCACGGCGTACCGTCGTCGCTCCTGGCGGTCACCGTCGGCGCTTTCCTCACCAACCGCGTCTCCGACTCCTCGCTCCTGGTCCGCCCGGGCAAGGACGGGGGGCCGCCGGTCGTGGTGCCACCGGCCGAGGTCGTGACGCAACTCAACAATCTCTTTCAAGCCGACAATCAGGCCGGCCTCTACTTCACGATCCTCTACGGGGTGCTCCACGCCCCCACCGGCCTCCTCCGCTTCACGTCGGGGGGGCATCCACCGCTGCTCCATGTCCCCAAGGAAGGCCCGTTGAAGCTCTTCGAGGTCGAGAGCTTCCCGGTCGGCTTCGTGCCCGACGTCGAGTTCACCGAGGAGACGCTCCAACTGCTCCCCGGCGACCGCGTCTACTTCTACTCCGACGGCGTACCGGAGGCGATGGACGAGAAACTCGACCAGATGGGGAACGATCGGATGACGGCGCTGGTCGAGTCGCTACGCAGCCAGCCGGTGGAGACGAACGTCACGAAGCTCCTCGAATCGGTCCAGGCGTGGTGCCAGCCGAAGGGCCCGCTCGACGACGTCTCGATTCTCGGCGTCGAGTGGAATGGCTAGCCGTCCCAGGCCTCACGGCCGCCTCGATACCGGCGCCGCCCGCGGGCGGTAGTAGCTGCAGCCGACCCCTTCGACGCGGTCGTAGGTGTCGCAGACGCCGAGCATCGTCTCGGCGCCGCCGAGGAACAGGCTGCCGTCGGGGCGGACGGTCGATCGCATCTTCGCGAGGATCGCGGCGCGGGTCGGGACGTCGAAATAGATGAGGATGTTCCGCAGGAAGACGATGTCGCACGGCGGCACCCCCTGCCAGGGCTCGAGGAGATTCATCTTCCGGAACTCGACATACTTGCGGCAGTCGTGCCCGATGCTCCACTTCCCCTGAAGCCGGACGAAGTACTTGTCGCGGAGTTCCAACGGCAGGCCACGGGAGACCTCGAGATCGCTGTAGAGCCCGTCCCGGGCCCGGGCGAGCACCGGCTCGGAGATGTCGGTGGCGAGGATCCGCACCGACCAGCCAGCGAGCGCTTCGCGGAAGTGCTCGTTGATGAGCATCGCCAGGCTGTAGGCCTCCTGCCCCGACGACGCGGCTGCCGACCAAAGCACCAAATGCCTGGCGACGGCGCGGCGCTTGAGGAGATCGGGGAGCAGCCGCTTCACCGTCTCGAACGGCGCTCGATCGCGGAAGAACGACGTCTCGTGCGTCATCATCGCATTGAGGACGTCCTGCTCGAGGCCGGGATCTCGGGCGCTGCGGACCCGCTCGACGAGGACCTCGAAATCGGTGAGGCCCCGCTGCCGGAGCACCGGCAGGAGCCGCGCCTCGACGAGATAGGTCTTCGAGGCGTCGATGACGACGCCGCTGCGCCGCTTGAGAAATGTCGCCAGGAAGGCGAGCTGCTGGGGATTGACCTTCAAAGAAGCTGTCCTCTGCCGGGGCACGCCCGGCCGCGGTACGGCGAGCAGCCGCGCCGTCGCAATCGCATTCCCACCTCGACCCCGAGCTGGCGGAGCGGGAGCACCGCCTCGGCAAGTCCCGCCCGGGCGACGTGGCCCGGCATCCCCCAGACCACGCTCGACATCTCGTCCTGCGCGAGGATCGTACCGCCCGCGGCCTGGATCGCCTCGCTCCCCTTGAGGCCATCCTTCCCCATCCCGGTGAGGACGACAGCGAGCGTTCCCCCTCCCCACACCGCCGCGGCGCTGCGGAAGAGGACGTCCGCTGCCGGGCGACAGGCATTCTCAGGGGGGCCGTCGTCGATCTGCGTGATCACCTTCGCGCCGCTGCGGGCGACCTTGAGGTGCCGGCCGCCGGGGGCGAGGAGGATGTCGCCGGCACCGAGCTCGTGGCCGTCGGTCGCCTCGCGGACCGGCAGACCGCACACCTTCGTGAGCTGCTCGGCGAGGTGGGAGGTGAACACGGCCGGCATGTGCTGGACGATAAGCACCGGCACACCGGCCGAGCTCACGAACGCTGGAAGAAACTCGTTGAGCGCAAGCGGACCGCCGGTCGACACCCCGACGACAACCGCGGCGACTGCATCGGTGCGCGGCCGGGAGGTGACTTTCGGCACGAGGGAGGCAGGAGAGGCCCCTGGCGTGGCCACCGGCCGGCGGAACTGCTTCAACTTCGGAATCACGTCCTCGCGAATCCGCGCCGCCACCTCGTCGCTGGTCGCTCCCTTCGGCTTGGCGACGTAGTCGTTGGCACCGGCCACGAGGGCATCGAGCGCCACCTTGGCGCCCCGCTCGGTGAGCGTTGAAAACATCACGACAGGCAGGCGCGGCTGGACGCGACGGAGTTCCCGGAGCATCGTCAGCCCGTCCATGACCGGCATCTCGACGTCGAGGAGGACGACGTCGGGACGGCATTCGGCGACGCGGGCGAGCCCCTGAACCCCGTCGGCTGCCGTTGCCGCGACGCGCAGGTCGGGATCGGCTGAGAGTGTCGTCGAGACGACGCCCCGGATTGCAGCCGAATCATCGACGATGAGAACCCGCAAGGGCCCATGCGCGGCCGGAGCGGCGGCGCCGCGGGGCGCCGTCCGGGCGCCGACGGCGGCGAGTGCCTCGCCGATCGCTGACGGCGTGAACGGCTTCGCGACGAACACGCCTGCCCCGGCCCGGATCGCCCGGTCGACCACTTCCGGCGTGCTGTCGGAGGACATCGCCACGATCGGCAGGCTCTTCAGGAGCGCGTTGCCACGGAGACGCTCGATGAAGGCAAAGCCGTCGACGACCGGCATGTGGAGATTGACCGTCACCACATCCGGTCGAGCGCCGCGGGCGAGGATTGAAAGCGCTTCCTCACCGTCGGCTGCCTGATCGCACTCGTACCCCAGATCGACGAGCATCCTCGCGAGGATGCTCCGCACCGGCTTGGAATCGTCGACGATCAGGGCACGCATGGGGGCTCAGCGTGGACCGGGGCGCGGCCCCGGTCTCACTTCTGGTATTCCTCCACGAGCCGCTGAAGATTCTGAGCCATCCGTGCCAGTTCCTGGCTCGACAGCTGGGCGTTGCTCGCCCCCTCGGCGGTGTTCTGCGCGGCCTGCGCTACCTGCCCGATGTTCTGTGCGATCTCCGTCGAGCCGATCGTCGCCTCGCCGATGTTGCGGCTGATCTCGCTGGTGGTGACGCTCTGCTCCTCGACCGCGGCGGCGATCTTCGTCTGCAGTCCGTCGATCTTCTCGATCACCGCCACGATCTCACCGATCGCCCCGACGGCCTTCGAGGTGTCGGCCTGCATCGCCTCGATTTTCGATCCGATGTCCTCGGTTGCCTTGGCCGTCTCACGGGCGAGGTCCTTGACCTCGTTGGCGACGACGGCGAAGCCCTTCCCCGCCTCGCCGGCCCGCGCCGCCTCGATCGTGGCGTTGAGAGCGAGGAGGTTGGTCTGCTCGGCGATCGAGGTGATCACCTTCACTACCTGGCCGATCTCCGCGCTCGACGTGCCGAGCTTGTCCATCGTCTTCGAGGTGGCCCGGGCCATGTCGACCGACTGGCGGGCGACGCCGGCGGCATCCTGGGCCGAGCGGGCGATCTCGTAGATGCTCTGGACGAGGTTCTCGACCGAGCCCGACACCGTCTTCGTGTTGGCGCTCACCTCCTCGGCGGCCGCCGAGACGAGGTTCGCCTGGGCGGTGGTCTCCTCGGCCGCGGCACTCATCTGTTGGCTGACGCTCGTCAGCTCCTCGGAGGCGCTGGCGAGGGTGTGGGTGTTGTCCTTGATGCCGTCGACGAGCGTCGCCTGCCGCCGTGCCGCCCGGCTGAAGGAAGCCGCGATCCGCGCCGAGAGGAGGGCGACGCCGAGCGTCGTCAAGCCGAAGATCCAGCCGGCGAAGCGTTTCAGGGCATCGACCGGGGCGGACACCTCCGCCTGATCGATCTCCGAAACGATCGCCCACCGTATCGCGTCGTTGTTCGGTCCATCGGCCGGATGGATGATCGCCGCCCCCCACGAGGAGAGGACTGGCTGCTTGCGGTAATCGATCGCGGGGCCGGTGCCACTCCCCCCCTTCTCGAAAACATCATCCACCGGCGCGGTGTCAACCTTGTACGTCGGGTTGCAGATCGTCGTCTTCACCCCGAGCCGATCGAGGAACCGGGAATCGGTGCGAAACAGCCTGTCGGGCCCGATCGCATAGGTCTCACCAGTCGCGCCGAGGCCGAGCGTCTCCCCGACCACTGCATTGATCCGGTCGAGCGGCAACTGGAAAGCGAGCACCCCGACCACCTTCCGCCCTTCGAGGATCGGCGCGGCGATGAACCCGGCAGGCTTCTCGTAGGAGGGGAGGTAGGGGCCGAAATTGCCGAAGTAGACGACATCCCCGCGCCCTGCATTGACGGCCTGGCGAAACACCTTGCCAAGGCTCGTCTCGGCGAAGGCGCCGTTGCGGAGCGACGTCGCGAAGTCGATCTCCTTGAAGACGGTGTAGACGATCTCGCCGCTGTCGGCATCGATGAGGAAGACGTCGTAGAGCCCATAGGCCCGCAGCACCTTGCGGATCACCGGGTGGTGGATCGCATGGGCCCGGCTGTAGGCCGAGGTATCGGGGGCGGCGTCGAGGAGATCCTTCGATCCGGTCGGGTTCGGGTTGCGGACAAGGTAGAGGTCCTGGAGCCAGGTCGAGGCGTCACCGAGGACGGCGGTCAGGCCCTCGGTCTGGATCTCCTTGCCATACTCTTCCTTGTAGCGCGGGGCGAACTCGTTGGCGTACCACGCACCGAGGTCGCGCCGGGCGCGGGTCTGCTCCGGTTCGGCGACGGCACCGTCCTGGAGGACGGTGCGGAAGCCTTCGCGGAAGTCGGTGAGCGCCTCGCGCGTGGAGGGATCGTCGGCGAGGACACGGAGCTGATCGTGGAGGCCGGCGAAGTAGCGCTCCACCTGCTTGACGGTGATCTCACGGACGACCGTGAGCTTCCCCCGCGCCTCCGTGTCGAGCGCCTGCGAGGCGCTGCGGTAGGTGGCATAGCCCATCAGCGCCAACGGTACGAGCGACACTAGGAGGAGCGCGAGAAGGAGGGGATTGGTGGCAAACGCCAACAGCTCCCTGAGCCACCCCCGCCGGTCATTCCGCAAGCCTGCTTGCACGCTCATCGCATCTTCCTTTCCACGGTCGTTTCCACCAATCCCGCCAAAATCGCCTCGATCCCCAGCAGATGCACGAGTCCATCGCGGGCGGCCACCACCCCCTCGATGCATTCCCCCACCGCCCCTTCCGCCCCGATCG
>JBIIQL010000111.1:0-8550 GCA_044342095.1 Pirellulales bacterium | reverse complement strand
AAGGCGGCCTGCATTTCGTTCCGTGTGAAGGTCTCCCATTCTGCCGGTAAACCGATCTTATTTCTGCCGACGGTCGAGGCTGTGCCTTCCCGGCCGACGGGCCCGACGCGCGTCCGTCTGCCGGATGGATCGGAGTGGGTCTTTCGATTTGTGAAGGTGGCCTGCAACGTCGCCCATCCAGCCGACGCGAGCGACAAGCAAAACCAGCTCGCTGCGCTGCTGCGCGAGTGGTTCGGCCCCGACGCGGGGCTCCCCGGCACCGGCTTCGAAGTCGAGTTCACCTCGATCGATGGAGCATGGTCTGCTGCGCCCCTGGGGAGCGGCAGGTCTTCGAACCTGCCGAGTGCGGTCTCCCCTGCGAGCGACTCCGCCCCGACGCTCCCCCTCATCGAGTCGCCTCCCCCCGCGTCGCGGTATGTCACCCACGTCCCGGTCTACGATCTCACCGTTGCGGCCGGCTTCTGGGGCCCGGAGAGCAGCCCCGAGGAGATCGGCTGGGCTGTGGTGCCGGGCGTGGCGATCAAGCCCGGGATGTTTGCGGCGCGGGTGACGGGCGCGTCGATGGAGCCGTTGATTCCGGACGGCTCCTGGTGCCTGTTTCGGCCGTGCCCGGCGGGCTCGCGCGAAGGGCGGATCGTGCTCGTGCAGTTTGCGTCGCTCGGCGCCGGGGAGAACGGCGGACGGTTCACCGTCAAGAAATACCACGCCGAGAAGACCGTCACGGCCGAGGGCTGGCGGCATGAACGGATTGAGCTGTTGCCGCTGAATCCGGCCTTCGGGGCGATCGGGCTCGAGCCCGAAGACGCGGGCGATCTGATGATCGTCGGGGAGTTTGTGAGGGTGACTGCGTGAGGGCCTGAGGGAATGAACGCGAACCTGCGTCGCTCTCACGCGCCCCGAATGCGAATCGTCGCGTGCTGAATGACGGTGAAGGCTCCAGCCAGGTGGGCTTGATACTCGCTAACCGCCTGGGCGACGATCCGGCCCTTACGATCATTCGCAATGCCATCGACGCGAACAAGCACGATGCCGTGGTGGTGCAGCCGTTGCCGAAAAACGAGTTCGCCGAAATCCTTGTCTTCGGTGATGAGAATCCTGGCATCGGTCACTGCGGTGTCGAGGACGACATCGTCCGTGGAGCCCTCCAATTCCTCCGCCATCCATCGGACGTCGTGGCCGTCGCTGCGGATGGCCGACACGATCGCCGCGTCTACGCCCTCATCGGCGAGGAATCTCATGCCGAATCCGGTTCAGCGACGGCATGCACCGTCTCGTGGGCCATGGCTTCGGCCGCATACTCAAGCGCGGCCAGAACCGACTCCCGTGTCAGCCGCGGGTGTGATTCGAGGATCTGCTCGATCGATTCCCCGCGCGAAAGCTTGCGGAGAATCGTCTCGACCGTGATGCGCGTTCCCCGGACAACAGGCTTCCCAGTCATCACATCGGGGTCGGACTGAATCAGGTTGTGGCTCATACATCCCTTTCGGCGGACGGCGAGAAGTGTACGGCCGTTCATTTCCTGGAGCAAGCGACCGTAGCTCGATTTTACCCGTGCGTTCCTGGAGCGACGTGTTCCCGCCCTCGGCGGTGGGGGTATCGTCCAAGCGGGGGCGCCAGAGCCTCATGATGTGAGGAGCGCCCGCGCTCCCGGCCCCTCCGTCTCGCTATGACACGGAACACCCGTAGACCACCCTCCGTGGGGCGGTAAAATACCTCCAGCATTCGGCTCGATTGGCCGGCCCCGGAAGGGGTCGGCCCTCCAACCTGGCGGCGAAGGTCTCTGCCTCGCCGACAAGGTGGTTCCGGGATCCAGCAATGGATCCCGAGGATGCGTCGCCCGGAACGTTCCGGACGAAAACAGTCGTCGGCGAGAGGAACTCGTCAGCCGCTGGGATCCCTGTCAATTCGGATCCACGCCTCTCGTCGTAACCTTCGAAGGAGACCCCGATGAGAACCCTTGTCCTTTATCCCTACCTGCTGAGCGGTTGCTGGGTGTTTGACGACCCCCGGACGGGCCTCAAGGAAGAGGCCTTTGTGCGCGGTGCCAGCGAGATGATCACGAGGCTCGTGGAGGTGAATCGACTGCCCGCGGCGGCGCGGGGCTTCGAAATGACGTTCGCGGCCGAGCCCTTCCCGGGCCACGACGTGGAGCTCACCTGGGTATCGCGGGGGGCGGGTGATTATGGAAACGACTACGAGGGGGTGGTGGCTGGCCTGCCGATGAAGTGCTGGCTCTGCCCGGCCCTCGAGCTCTATTTCGAATCGGCCCCGCGGCGGATCTCCGTGAAGGCCGCGCCGCTCCCGGCCGGGGTCGATCCGATCTGGAATCCGCCCGCGGGCGTGATCGCCCGGCGCTTCGTCGAAGCACCCCGGTGACGATGACCTGCAAGCCGACCCTGCACCCGCACAGCGACGGCGGCGAGTGGCCTGCGAAAAAAACGGCTGCACTGCCCGAAAGTACGGGCGGTGCAGCCGTTGAAGTACCCCCGGCAGGGATCGAACCTGCGACCTGAGCTTTAGGAAAGCTCCGCTCTATCCAACTGAGCTACGGGAGCAAAACGCCAGGCGCGGCTCGGCTGCCACGCCCGGCTTCGGTCATCGTACGGCCCCCCAACCCCGCCAACAAGAAGTGTTGCCGATGCCCGAACCGGCCTGAATCTGCGGGGCGGAGGGCCGATGCCCGCTTCCGACGGCGGCCACGGGGTGTGGCAGCGGGCCACGAGCGGCAGGCTCTGGTATGCGGGACGCAGCGTACCGTCAGAGGAGCTCCGCCAGGATCCGACCGCGATCCACCAGCGGATGCGGCCGACCCGTCACGTCGGTCAGCGTCGTCGCCTGCGGGTCGATCCCCAGGCAATGCCAGATCGTCGCCGTCACGTCCTTGAACGTCACCGCGCCGCCGAGCGCCGCTCCACCCCACCGGTCCGTCTCGCCGAGAACACGCCCCCCACGGATCCCGCCGCCCACCAGGAGCGCCGGCGACACCGCCGGCCAGTGATCCCGACCGCCGTCTTTGTTGATCTTCGGCGTCCGCCCGAACTCTCCCCACACCACCACGATCACGTCGTCGAGCATCCCCCGCTCCTCGAGATCGAGCACCAGCCCCGAAAGACCGGCGTCGAGAATCGGCAGCACCTGCCGCAGACGGGGATAGTTGCCGGCGTGGGTGTCGAAGTCGCTCAGGGAAATGCTCACGCACCGCACCCCCGCCTCCACCATCCGCCGGGCGAGGAGGAACTTGAGGACGGCCCGCGGCCCGTCGGCGGTCTCAAACGGCGGAAGCTCAGGCGCCGTCATGCGGTACCGCGCGAGCACCGCCGGCGACTCCGACTCCAGATCGAGCGCCGCCGCGACGCGCCCCGAGGTGAGAATGCCGATCGCCTGATCGTGGAACCGATCCCCGCCGCCGATCGCCCCGGTCGCCTCCACCCGCCGCTTCCAACCATCGAGCGATGTCAAAAGCGCCCGCCGACTCCCGAGCCGATCGATCGTGAGCGACGGAGCAAGCGACAGCGACGTGGCGAAGTCGCCGCCGCGGGCGGCGAGCTCACCGACCATCCCCGGCTCGAGCGGCCGCGCGAAGAGCCCGCCGATGTCGGGGCGGAACGGACCGTGCGCGGCTCCGAGGAAGCCGGGACGGGCACTGTTGCGCACCATCCCCCGCCCCTGCTGACAATCAACAAACGGCGGCGCCGTATCACCCGGCCGACCATGGAGCTTCGACAGCACCGAGCCGATCGCCGGCCAGCCCCCCTGACTCTTGAGATGATCAGGATCGTAGCCCGACTGGCACTGGAAGGCGTCGTGCTGACCGGCCGACCCGACCACCGCGCGAAGGAACGCGAACCGATCGGCAAGCCTGGCGATCCCGGGAAGCAATTCGCAGACATGAATCCCCGGCACCGACGTGGAGATCGCCGAAAACTCCCCCCGCACCTCCGCCGGCCCATCGGGCTTCATGTCGATCGTGTCCATCTGCGGCGGTCCGCCATCGAGATGGACATGGATCACCGCCCGGTGCGTGGCGGCGAGGTTGGCATCGGCACGGAGAAGATCGGCAAGCCCCAAGCCCCCGAGACCGGCCAGGCCCGCGGTGAGCAGGCCACGGCGCGGAAGCCGGTGGCAGGAAGCGGCGCGGCGGGTGGAAACGGAGGAAGACATCGCGGCGACTGTCGAGACGGTCGGGATTGCCGGAGCTCAAAAAGTATCGCACGCACCGGCGGCCGTTGTCAGCCCCGGCGGAAACGCCGTCCCAGCCGCTGGAACGAGCGCCATATCGGCCCGCCGAGATGACGAATCAGATCGATCGGGGCATGCTCGCCGAACGTCCGCCAGACGCCGTGACGGTTGGTGAGGAGCTCCCAGGCACCCATCCGGAACGGATAGGGGAGATCGACCGTCGTCGGGCCCGGCTCTCGCGGCACAGGCCACGGGAGCACGCGCCCCTCCTCGAACGCCGCGCGGATCGCTGGGGCCGGATCGTCGCCGAAGATCCGCGAGGCCTCCACCCACACGTTCGGCCGGAGGTCGGCCTCGATGAACCGGAGCCGACCATCGACGCTTTGGCGCACGGCGCTGATGTTGACGAAGCCGTCGAGGCCGAGGGCCTCGCTGAAGTGGACGAGATCGTCGAAGACTTGCCGATCGACACTCGAGACCCGTGTGTAGCGGCGCAGAATCGAGACGCCGAACCGGCTGCCGACGTTCTTCAGGTACTCGTTGTGGACGAAATGGACCGGACGGCCTTCGCGGAAGAAGCCGGAGAGATCGATCAAGTCGCCGTCGATCATTTCCTGGACGAGCAGCGGGAGTCGGAGGGACCGTGCTGCTAGCGCCTCCGCTTCCGCCCGCGAGCGACAGGGGAATACGCCCTCCCCGCCACCCGATTCGTCGACCTTGACGACGAGCGGATAGCCGAGCTTTTCGCAGGCGGCGACGAGAGTGCCCGCCGACTCGACGACGGCAAACCGCGGCGCGGACACGCCGGCCTTCTCGAGCGCCCGCGCGAGCCCCACCTTCGACCCGGCATGACCGAGCTGCTCCGGGCCCGCGATCGGCAGGAGCCGGCACTTCGTCGCGTCATCGATCGCGGCGTCGCGCACCTGACGAACGAGATCGTCGTCGCAGGGGACGACCAGGCCGCCCGTCCGCGACTGCCAGTCGAGCGCCGCCTCGATCCAGCGTGGGGCTGGCTCGAAGCGAAACACGCGCCGCACGGAGTGGCGCCAGGCCAAACTCGGGTCGCTCGAGATGGCGTCGCATGTGAAACCGGCCCGCCCGAGGAGCCGGGCCACGGAGCGCATCTGCTGCCGGGAGTGGCCGACGAGAAGCGCGGCGTGGGGCGATGGAGACGGAGGCGGGCAGCGTGGCATCTGGAGAGCGCCGCGGGGGGAGAGGCAGGATTTGACGGCTTCGGGGCGGAAGGCTCTCCGAGGAGTATGATGCCTTTCCTCCCCTCCGGAATGGTCGCCATGCGCGGATTCCTCAAACTCCTCCTCGGCCTCGCGATCGTCAGCGGCGCCGTCGCCGTCGCCCAGGGACCGGCCCGCGAATGGTGGGCCGCCCGCACCCGGCCGAAGTTCGACACGCTCGCCGCCGAACGGGGCGACGTCATCGAGGTCATCAACTCCACCGGCACGATGGAGCCGGTGCAGTCTGTCCAAGTCGGGGCCTTCGTTTCCGGACCGATCGTCGGCATCCACGCCGACTTCAACCAGGAGGTGAAGGAGGGGGATCTCCTCGCCGAGATCGATCCGCGCACCTACCGGGCGAACGTCGCCCGCGACAAGGCCGCCCTCGCCGCCCGTCGGGCCGAACTCGAACGTGGCTCGGCCCGCCTCCAGCAGGCGCGGCGCGAGGAGGATCGATCGAACGCCCTCGCCGAGCGGAACGTCGCGTCGATCTCCGAAAGCGACCTCGATCAGGCCCACTTCACCCGCGTGGGGATGGAGGCCGAGATCGTCATGGCCGAGGCGGCGATCGAGCAGGCCGAGGCCAACCTCGACACCTCCGAGGCGAACCTCGGCTACACGAGGATCCTCGCACCGGTCTCCGGGATCGTCATCGATCGCAAGGTGGAGCTCGGCCAGACGCTCGCCGCGCAGTTTCAGACGCCGGAGCTGTTCGTCATCGCCCCCGACATGCGCCGGGAGATGCGGATCTTCGCCTCCGTCGACGAGGCCGACATCGGCCAGATCCGCCTCGCGCAGGAATCGGGGAAGTCGGTACAGTTTGCCGTCGACGCCTATCCGGGAGAGGTGTTCGAGGGAAGGATCGCGCAGATCCGCCTCGCCTCGACGACGACCCAGAACGTCGTCACCTACCCGGTCGTTCTCTCCACGCCCAATCCCGAGCTCAAGCTTCTCCCCGGGATGACGGCCGAGATTTCGTTTCAGGTCGACCGGCGCGACGGCGTGATCAAGGTGCCCAACGCGGCCTTGCGCTTCTATCCGCTCCGCGACCATGTCCGTGAGGCCGATCGGGCGATTCTCGATGGCACGGCGCTCGAGGCCGACGATCAGGCCCGGGGTGAGGCCCCCTCGGCGACGGCGCGGGCCGAGGCGGAGGGGGAGCGGAAGCGGCGGCATGTGTGGGTGGTCGAGGCTGACGGGCTCCTCCGTGGAATCCCGGTGACGTCGGGGATCGGCGACCACCGCTTCACCGAGATCGTTTCCGGGGATGTCGAGCCGGGGCAGAAACTCGTCGTCGGCGTCGCTCCCAAGGACGACTGATCGGGGATCGTGGAATGGGGTGCGACATGGTCACACTGCAACTCGCCTTCCGCTCGCTCCAGAAGAACCGGCTCCGCGCTCTCCTCACCGTCCTCGGGGTCGTCATCGGCATCGCCGCGGTGACGACGCTCGTCTCCGTAGGCCAGAGCGCGGCCGAGATGATCCGCGGGCAGTTCTCGGCGATCGGCACGAACGTCATCGTCGTCATCCCAGGCACCGGTGAACGCGGCGGGGTGCGCCAGGGGCCGCTCCAGACGCTCTCCCAAGGGGACGTCGATGCGATCGCGGCCGAGTGCCAAAGCGTCCTCGCCGTCACGCCGCTGGTGGCCGCCGCCGGCCAGGCGATCCACGCCGGCACCAACTGGAGCCCGAAGCAGATGTTCGGGGTCGGGGTCGACTACCCGACGGTGCGGAGTTGGCAGGTCCGCCGCGGGGGTTTTTTCAGCGAGCGCGACGTGGCGGGGGCGGAGAAGGTTTGCGTCCTCGGCACCACGGTCGCGTCGCGGCTGTTCCAAACGGCCAACCCGATCGGCGGCATTGTCCGCATCCGCAACATCCCCTTCCGGGTCATCGGGGTGCTCGAGACGAAGGGGGCGAACATCGTCGGCGACGATCAGGACGACATCCTCCTCATGCCCTATTCAACGGCCCGCAAACGGCTGGTGGGGAACGGCTTCAAGGGAGTGCACGCGATCCTCGTCTCCGCCCGGAGTGTCGACGGGATGCGCGGCACGGAACGGGAGATCCGCCACCTCCTCGCCGACCGCCACCGGATCGCGCCGGGGCAGCCGAACGATTTCCAGGTGCAGAACACGACGGAGATCGCCAAGGCGCTCGGCGTCGTCACCGGCGTGATGACGGCGATGCTCGCCTCGATCGCCGGAATCTCGCTCCTGGTCGGCGGCGTCGGGATCATGAACATCATGCTCGTGAGCGTCACCGAGCGCACCAAGGAGATCGGCCTACGGATGGCGCTGGGGGCGACCGGCGGCGACATTCTCCGGCAGTTTCTCCTCGAGGCGGTGCTCCTCTCGGCGCTCGGCGGCCTCGTCGGCTTCGCGCTCGGCGTGGCCGGGGCAGCCGGCCTGACGATGGCGATCAACGCCTACTCCAGCGGCACCGACTGGCCGATCGTGATTTCGGTGCCGGCCGGCGTGCTCGCGATCCTGTTTGCGGCGATCGTCGGGGTGTTCTTCGGATGGTATCCGGCCAGGCAGGCCGCCCGGCTCGATCCGATCGAGGCGCTTCGCTATGAGTAAAGCGTCGCTATGAGTAAAGCGTCGCTATGAGTAAAGCGTCGCTATGAGTAAAGCGTCGCTGGGAGGAAAGCGTCGCTGGGAGGAAAGCGTCGCTGGGAGTAAAGCGTCGCTGGGAGTAAAGCGTCGCTAGGAGTGAGCCGGCTCGACGGGCCCCGTCGCCCGGATGTCGGAGAGGATCAGGCCGTCGCGGAGCGTGACGACGCGGTCGGCGCTTGCGGCGACTTCCGGATCGTGCGTGACGATGATCACCGTCAGCCCCTGCTCCCGGTTCAGGCGGCGAAACAGCGCGATCACGTCTTGGCCGGTGCGGCTGTCGAGGTTGCCGGTCGGCTCGTCCCCCATGAGGATCGAGGGGCCGTTGACGAGCGCCCGGGCGATCGCCACGCGCTGTTGCTGGCCACCGGAGAGCTGGGCGGGATGGTGGTCGAGCCGGTCGGCGAGGCCGACGCTCTCGAGCGCCTCGCGGGCACGTTTGCGCCGCTCGCGGGCCGGGATTCCCCGGGCGTAGATCATCGGTAACTCGACATTCTCGAGCGCCGACGTCCGCGCCAGGAGATTGA
>JBIIQL010000110.1:0-8560 GCA_044342095.1 Pirellulales bacterium | reverse complement strand
CTTCGAAGGGCACGATGCCTACAACCACAGCGAGCACTACTTTCATTCAGGCTACGCCGATCTCGTCATCACGGGGCTTGTCGGCCTCGTCCCCCGGGCTGACGACACGCTCGAAGTCCGCCCCCTGTTTCCCCCAGAGTGGGATTTTCTGCGCCTCGACCGGGTGATCTACCGGGGGCGCGAGGTGGCGGTGGTGTGGGACCGCGACGGCACGAAATACGGCCTCGGCGCCGGCCTCCATCTCCTCGCCGACGGCCGCGTCATCGCCTCCTCTCCGACGGTGGGACGGCTGACGGCAGCGCTTCCGCCGGTGTCGGCGGCGCTCGTGTCGGCAGGGCTCGTCGACGATGGCCTCAAGCCCGGAGTCGTGCCGACGCGGGTCAACGTCGCGGTCAACAACGACGGCACCTACTTCCCCCGCCTCGTCCCCGGCTCGATCCGCCCCGGCACCTCGCCGGCGGCGATCGCCGATGGCGTTGCCTGGTATCTGCGGTCGCCGCCCAACCGCTGGGAGAGCGCCACCCCCGGGGTGCCCGAGACGCTCCTCCTCGATCTCGGGGTTTCGCGCCGGGTCGACACGCTCGCGCTTTGCCTTCTCGACGACGAGCCCGAGCTCCTCGCCGGCACCGCCGACGCCGCCGTCGGAGGCCGCGATGAGACTCCCTCCGACGTCCGCGCCCCGAAGGCGATCGCGGTCGAGACATGGACCGGTGCCGGATGGGAGCCGCTGCCGATCGAGGTCCGGCAGCCTCAGACCCCGACGGGGCACCTCGCCAATCGCCTCCACTTCGACCCCCGCGAGCTCACGAAGCTGCGGCTCACGCTCGAGCCCCGCCCCGGCATGCGAGTCGGGCTTTCGGAACTCGAACTGTGGGGCGACGCGATCCTACCGCTTGCGCCCGCGCCCCCGCCGGCTGGCAACCTCGCCTTCAATCCCGGCGGCGAAGGGTCCCCCGAATACCCGAAGGCGACGGCTTCGCACACGTCGCGCTACGACCGCGTCGAGCGGGCGATCGACGGGATCGTCTCCTACCAGACAAACCCCAACAACCGCTGGACGGCCTACGAATCCCCCGATGCCATCGACTGGCTGGCGATCGATTTTGGCGAGCCAAAGACCTTCTCCCGGCTGGAGCTTGCGCTGTACGACGACCGCGGCGGCGTTCAGCCGCCGGGGCGGTTTGACGTCGAGGTGTTCGTGGACGGGGGATGGCAGCCCGTCGAGAACGAGGTCCACGCGCCCGAGCAGCCGCTCGGCAACGCCCTCAACGAGGCCCGCTTCAACGCGGTGACGGCTCGGCAGATGCGCGTCGTCTTCAGCCACCGGGGGGCCTCGCGGAGCGGCGTCTCAGAGCTCTTCGTGTGGGGCGAATGAGGCCGGGCCGACGGCGCGATCCTCGGACGGCGCAGTCACGCCCCGGCCTCGACCGTTGGCGGCGACCGGGCGATATGGCAGACTTCCGGGAGGGTTTGCACGTTCTTCCAATCGGGGGATAGGTCATGCGTCGGACACTCGCCTTGGCTCACGGGCTCTTCCTCTGTGGGGCGCTTGCCGGCGTGGGAAGAGCCGAAGAGCGTGTCGTCATGAGTTATCCGCTTCTCGGCCCCGAGCCGACGCACCGGATCATCGCCGTCGATGCGGGGAAGCGCCAGCTGCGCATCGAGAAGAAGCCCGGCGCGCGTGGGGGGCTTTTCGAAGGCTCCGGCGGGATCCTGCTGCCGTCGGTGGACGGCGGGCCCGTCGACACCCTCGTGCGGGTCGACATCGACGAGATCCTCGACGGCGGCGTGGCTGTCGCCACGTTCGGGCCGGGCGCTGCCAAGGTTGTCCGCGCGGCCGACGCCACGCTCCTCCGCCCCGTCGCTGGAAGGTTTGACGGCGAGGCCTTCACCCAGGCTCCGACGAAGGCAATCCGCAACCTCCCCGATCTCCTCTCGACGGCGGAGGCGAAGCCCCGGCCCGGTGAGTCAAGCCCCCTCGAGCGGCTCCGTGCCGCGGCGCGGCGTACGGCTTCGATGAACCATCTCAAGCAGCTCGGTCTGGCGTTCCACAACTACGCTTCCGCCTACGACAGGTTTCCGCCGGCGGCGGTAATCGGCCCCGACGGCAAGCCGTGGCACTCGTGGCGAGTTCTCATCCTGCCGTTCCTCGAGGAGAACGGCCTGTACGAGCAGTACGACTTCTCCCAGCCGTGGGACTCCCCGAAGAATCTCGCCGTCGCCGAGAAGATGCCCGCGGTGTTCCGCGATCCCGCCCGCGAGGGGCCGCCCGACACTTTCGCCGACTACGCGGCGATCACCGGCGAGGACGCGATCTTTCAGCCCGAAGTGGTGGCGATGAAGTCAGCCGACGACTTCGCCGCCTGCCTGACAGCGGGGAAGAAGGTCAGCTTCGCGAGCGTCACCGACGGCACGTCGAACACGATCCTGTTTGCCACGCTCGATCCCGCCCGAAAGATCCCCTGGACAAAGCCGGAGGACGTCGTCCTCGACGACGCCTTCCCGGGGATCGGCAAGCCGGCGGGGATCGGCGCGATCCATCCGGTCGATGGCGCTCACGTCGGTCTCGTCGCTTTTGCCGACGGCTCGGTGCAGACTCTTCCCGACTCGATCGACGCCGACACGCTGCGGCCGTTTCTCACCCGCGCCGGCGGCGAACTCGTCGACCGCAGCCTCCTCCTTGCGCCGGGCGTCGGCGACGCGGCCCCCGATGCCCCGCCGCTGGTGAAAATCATCGCCACGGACGACGGCACGCTCCGCCTCGAAATCGACTGATTCCCCGCCTCCGACAGGGTGCATCATGTCCCGTCTCAGCCGCCGATTCCTCGTCGCCGTGGTGTCGGCGAGCCTGCTCACTGCCAGCCCCACCCGCGCCTGCTGTCCCGCCTGGCGACGCGGAGAACCGGTGCGGATCGCCGATCAGCAGATCCTCGTCATCTGGGATCCGGCCACACGGATCGAACACTTCATCCGCGAGGCGAAGTTTGCCGCCGCGACCGGCGGCGGGCAGGAGGGATTCGGGTTTCTCGTTCCCTCGCCAACGGTTCCCGAAATCGCCGCGGCCGACGGCGATGTCTTCGCGCAGCTCAACGACCGGATCCAGCCGCGCGTCGTCGAGGTGACGCGCTTTACAAACCACTACTCGCTCCTCTGGGAGCTGTTCGCGCTCGAGAGCCAAGTCCCGGCCAGCCGCGCCATCGATGCCGCCCCGCCGCCGATGGCCGCCGTCGAAGTGATGAAGCGGGCGCGCGTCGGCGGCTACGACGTCGTGGTCCTCAAGGCAGCCGACCCCGCTGCACTCACCGACTGGCTCGCCGATAACGGCTACGACTCCCGGCCGGAGCTTGCCGAGTGGTCGCGGCCCTATGTCGAGAAGGGGTGGATGATCACCGCCTTCAAGTATGCGACCGACGCCACGAGCATCGATGTCTCCGCCGTCCGGCTGTCGTTTGAGACCGATGCCCCTCTCTTTCCCTACCGCGTGCCGACCGATCAGATCGATCCCGACGCGCCGCGGCGCAACATCCTCCGCGCCTTCGTCGTCGGCCCCGGACGGGCCGAAGGAACGCTCGGCGAAGGGGCCGCTCCACGCCCCTGGGAAGCCGGCAACGTCGTCTACTCCCTCCCTCTCGAGGTGAATGCCTCGTTCCTCGCAGCCGTTCTCCCCGAGGGGACGGCCGGCGGGGCCACCAACTTCTGGCTCACCGCCTTCGAAGACGCCACCTGGCCCTCCTCCACCGACGACCTCACCTTCGCCTTCGACGCGGCCGGCGCCCGTTTCCAGCGCGTCGAGGAGCATGTCACCTGGCGCGAGAGGCTCATCCCCCTCGACGCGATCACCCTGGCTGGACTGGGGCTCGCGTGGGTGGCCCGCCGTCGCCGGCCCGGTTGAAGACCGCGGATTCCCCGCGGCCCATGGCGTACCAACGAAGCCCCGTCCCCCTGCCATGGAAGCTGGGAAGGCTGGCGAAGGGGTGGCGATTTCGACGGCACTCCCTCACTCCCACGTTCAAACCCTGTCGAATGATCCGGTTGGATCGGTTGTGACCGTTCGCCGGAAGGGGGCCAGACGCCATGGTGTTGGGATTTTTGCTCGGTGATCGGCCGACTCACGAAACGCGTCGGCCGGGGGCATGCGGGCGCCGTGCAGGGCTTGTCGCGCTCTTGTTTGCCATCGCCGCTCTCCCGGCGATCTCCGATCATGCCTTCGGCCAGGGCGGCAACTTCGACGGCTTCGGCTACTTGAACGAGGGTGCCGAGAGCGTCACACCGGCCGCCGCACCGGCCACGCCGACGATCACGGCCGACGACTGGGGGCCGGTTCCGACCGACCACCTCTCGCTCGCCAACGCCGCGCCGGTCCTCTATCCGTTCTTCAACAACGGCCCCGTCTTCGGCCTTCCCGGCACCGTCACCGGAGGCTTTTGGGAGCGGACGCAGCTCACCGGCGACTGGGGGGGCCGACGCACCGAACTCGCCCGCCGCGGCCTCTTCTTCGACGTCTACTCGACCAGCGCCTACCAGGACATCATGTCGGGTGGCCTCGATCCGGGGGACTGGTTCGTCCAGAACACGCAGATGTCGATCAATGTCGATACCGGCCGAGCCGGCCTCTGGGACGGCGGCCTCATCCACTTCACGACCCAGGCCCGATACGGCGGCACACCCGAGCAAACCTTCAACTCCGGGGCGAGCGTGCCGACCTACACCGGGCTCCTCCTCCCCGATCCGCTCGCCTATTCCACGATGCTCCCGAGCGAGTACTTCCTCGTCCAGGGATTGAGCGAACAGACGAGCTTCGTCGTCGGAAAGATCAGCGACATTTTCATCCCCGATCAGACGCTCTTCGGCGACAGCTACAAGTTCTATTTCGCGAACTTCGCCTTCAACAAGAATCCGATCACGACGAACTTCTACAACCCCACCGCCTGGGCCGTCCTTGGCGTCTGGGCTCCGAGCAAGCAGCTCGCCTTCGCCGGAGGTGTCCTCGATCCCAATAGCCGCGCGCAGAACCTCGCCACGAACGCCTTCGACCGGGTGAACCTCTACTTCACCGCCGTCGCCTCCTACGAGGTCGCCGGCCTGCCTGGCCAATTCAGCCCGGCCTTCAACTGGTCGAATCAGTACCAGCTCGACCTCACCAACCCCTACGGCGCTCTTGCTCCCGGGCAGATCCCCCAGGCGGTCGGCTTTCTCCTCGGCAGCCCAGACTCGGCCGGCCTGCCGATCAACAATTCCACGAGCAGCTGCTTCCTCATCGCCAACGCCTCGCAGTATCTCTACGTGGCCGATGCCCCGAAGGAAGTCGCCACGAAGCTCAAGAGCGGCGTGCCGCTCCGCGGCGTCGGCGTCTTCGGCCGCGCCGGCTGGGCGCCGCAGGAGACCAACACGATCACCGGCGACGGCAGCGTCGCTCTCTTCGCCCGTGGCCTCGCCGAGTCACGGGCTTACGACAGCGTCGGCATCGGCTGGTACATGAACGGCATCAGCCCCGATCTCCAGAACCAAGTCCGCCGCTACACCGGCGGCGCGCTCAACGTGAAGAACGAGCAGGGCATGGAGGTGTTTTACGACTATGCGATCACCCCGGCGGTCCGCCTCATCCCCAGCTACCAGCACATCTGGAATCCACTCACCGGCGTGGCCGTCGGCCACGACCACACCGACCTGTGGATGATGCGTGGCACGGTGGTTTTCTGATTTCACACCCGCGGGGCCATCCATGCTCCCCGCGGGCTAGGACTCATCGGAGGGGCAGCCAAGGCGCCCCTCGACTTGGGTGCGAGCATACCTCCGGACTCCCGCTTCCGCTCGATTCGCGGCGGCGGGTGGGGAGTGCCGAGCGGGCCGCAGGGAATCTACCCTGCCTCAGGCGTCGCGGTGAGCCTTCGCGTATTCGAAGAGCGACTTCGAGGCGAGGCTCATGATGCCACCGCCATCGGAGCGGTCCTCGATCCCGAAGCACTCGACGAGGCCGTAGATCTTCCCGCCACGGGCAAGCTGAGACGGGGCGTGCGGGATTACCGGAGCGATCGTGGAAACGTCGTCCCAGCCGGTGGTATCGGGCATCGAATTCATGATCGTCGGATGGCGGTCGACGAACGACGGCGTGTGGCTGAACTCCACCGCCGGCTTGATCCGGGTGAAGATTCCCGCCGGCGAAGGCTGGTCGATCGCATGCTCGACGAGGTCCTTCATCCGCACAGGCTCGAAGGGCTCGGCGTCGAGCGGCTCGACGAAGCTCGGGGCCAGAGACGAGCACCGGGAGAGCGACGAGGCCACATGGTAATAACCGCCGCGCTGTTCCCGCTCGGCAAGCGCCGCCACCACGCCGATCGCCACGAGATAGCCGGTGATGTAGTCGTTGATGAGCGCCGGGACGACCGTCGGCTCCGCCATGCCAACGGAATGGACGTGGATCGTGCCGGTCACGGCCTGCGCGATCTGTTCGAAGCCGGGCCGCTCGCCCCAAGCCGTGCCGAGCGGGAAGCAGGAAAGGGAAGCGCGGACGAGGTTGGGATTGATCGCCCGCAGACCGGCGTCGTCAAGCCCCATACGGTTGAGGACACCCGGCCGCTGGCCGTCGATGAGGACGTCGGCCGTGGCGAGAAGTTCGTGGAAGCGGGCCTTGCCGCGCCGCCCCTTGATATCGAGGAGGATGTTCTTCTTGCCCCAGCTGGCATCCATCCAGATCGGTAGTACCCAGTCGCCCATCGGCGGCTGCACCTTGATCACGTCGGCCCCCTGCTCGGCGAGGAAGCGGGCGCAGTTCGGCCCGGCCACCACGTGCGTCAGCTCCACCACCCGCACGCCCTCGAGCGGCCGATGCTTGGCCTTTCCAAGGAGTCGCTTCCGCTCGCTACCCGATCCCTCGAAGTCGATGATCGGACGCTTGAGCACTTCGGCCCCGATCGGATGCGCCGCCCACTCTTCGGGCGTCCGCACAATGCCGAGCGGGAGGTGCTTCCCGATAGCCTCGTCCTCGAGTTCCTGCGCCGTCCTCTTCTCGACGGCGGCCTGAATCCCCTGGGCCGTGTTGACGCAATTCAGTGCGACAAGCAGCCGATCGCGGAGGTGCGGATGGAGGCCGATCATCGTCACATGCCGGCCATCCTTCGCCCGGAAGGTGCCGTTGTCGGGGTTCACTCCCCAGGTGTCCATGATCGTGCTGTAGCCGTTCTGGAAGAGGAGCTGAAGGCTGTTGAGGAGGAGACCGCAGCGACGCCTGTCGAGCTCGAGCGTCTGGCTGGGGAGTCCGCGGATCGTGCCAAGACGCTCGACAACCGATCCGAAGGCCGCCATCACGCCCGCGCCAAAATCATGCGCCTTCACCGGGCTCTTCACGTAAGAGATGCCAGGTGCGACCGAGACTTTCGTGGCGTCGAGCGCGAACGGGAGCGCGGCGGCGACGGTGTCGTAGGCGTGGCGTTGCTTGGGCGTGAGGGACATGTGAGTCTTCCCGGGGTGAGGAGGTGGCCCGGCCGGATGACCGCCCGGCTGGGCGAGAGACACGTTTCGGGGGAGGCAGCGCGGCGGTGGAGGCTCACGTGGCCCACCGCATCGCGCCGACCGCGTCGCCATCTTACTTGGCCGCAGAACCCGAGGAAGGGAGCGGAAATAAGGCGTTGTCACTTCGCCGGCGCGGCCCGCGCGACGAGCTCCGGCTGCTTCACCGGGCCGAAGCCGACGTTGTTCTCCGTTGCCATCCGCAGATCGTCACCGTCGGCACGGAGCCGCACGGTCGACACGAAAGGGGTCTCGACGAAGCAGATCCGCAGCGTGAACGTGTCTCCCTCCCAACCGCCAGCGCTCGCCGCGGGACGCGGCGGATAGCCCCCCCAGGCGACGTCACCGCGGCGCCACTCGCCGCGGCCGCATTCGATGCGGTGCTCCTTTCCATCGGCCCGGAACACAACAGTCTCTCCGACGGCACCGGGGACGATCGCAACCGATTCGAGCCTCGCCCCGTTGTCACCGAACGTGAACACCTTGCCATCGACTCCCGGAGGCGCCGCTGCGGACGGCGGCAGAGGCACGTGGAGCGAAGCGAGCTTGGCGGCGAGCTTGGCCGCCGCCGCATCGTCGGCCGGGAGCGGCACGCGTCGGAAGGCCGGGAGGAGCTTTTCCCAGGCGATATCGAGGACGCGCTGCATGTCGCGCGCGCCGGAGGTGATGGCAAGCACCGCATCCTCCTCGGGGAGGACGACGCAGTACTGCCCGAACGCCCCGTCGCCCCGGTAGGCCCCATGCCGGCAGCGCCAAAACTGGTAGCCGTAGCCCTGATCCCAATCACTCTCGGGCCCGCTGCCGTTGGCAATCTGTCGGGCCGTCGCCGCCTCGACCCATGCCTCCGGCACCAACTGCCGCCCCTCCCACTGGCCACGATTGAGAAGAAGCTGGCCGAACTTCGCAATGTCACCCGTGCGGAGGCTCAAGCCGTAGCCACCGACGGAAATCCCCTCCGGGCAATCTTCCCACGTTGCTCCCTCGATGCCGAGCGGCGCAAAGAGTCGGGGCTCGAGATAGTCGAGGAGCTTCTCGCCGGTCGCCTTTTGGACGA
>JBIIQL010000109.1:0-8589 GCA_044342095.1 Pirellulales bacterium | reverse complement strand
AAGTCGAACTCGATGGCGAGTATCTCCAAAAGGGGCAACTGATCGCTTCGTCGATCAAGGTGACCCTCACCAATCCCCTCATGCCCCCTCCAGCCAAGGGGAAGGGACGTCGCCCCGCCGCGACGCCGTAGGTGTCAGCGCAGCCCCTCGAGGAGCCGGCGAAGCTCGTCGTCGTCGTCGTCGTCGCTGGACAGATCGTCGGCCGACGGCGCGAGACCGGAAGCGAGACCGGAAGGACGTTCGACAGCACCGCGGGCAGCATCGACCGGGGCCTGCGCGTCGTCCTCGAACCGGATGTCGATGTCGGAGCCGCCGTCGCCTCCCGGGCCGAGCGTTTCACCGGTGGCAAGGTCGTTGACACGGAGTTCGACCGTCGGTGTTTCGGCGAAGCGGTCGTATTCGACGAGGAAGCCGATGCTACCGACCCGCACCAGCCCGCCAGGCGGGACACGGAGCGGATGGTCGGCCGGAACCACCGTCCCCTCCAAATGGGTGCCGTTGGTCGAGCCGAGGTCGCGGACGAACACCACCCCGTCCTCGGCGGTGAACTGGCAGTGTCGGCGACTGACGCGTTCCTGCTGGATGCGGAACTTCGCTTCCCGACTCCTCCCCACCACGAGTGGCAGGCGGACGGTGTGGCACCCTTTCTTCGATTCCGGCTCGACGACCACGAAGCGGACGATCATGATTCCCACCCCCAATCGGCACTCCCTCTCCCAACCGCCACCGGCACCCCTACCGTCCCGGGGAAACCCGATTCAGGGCCGATTGTAGGCGAATCGGCGTTCTGCTTTCCTCCTTCACCCGAAATGCCCATCCTCTCGGGCGCTGACCTTGCGGCCACCCCTGGGCCTTCCTAGAATCCCACGGTTCCAGGCGGCCGCCCCGTCGGGAAGCGTCGATTTCGACCCGGTCCGAGAAGGCAGTCCCGGTGGGATTTTGCCCGTTTCTGAATTCGGTCGTGATCCCTGCCTCCTGGCGCGGTAGGATGCCTTCCCTTGTCGGGGCGGCTGGTGCCAGATTTTCGGTGAGCCGGATCTGGTCGCGGTTGTCCTGTCAGTGGCTTTCGGTCTGTTTCAGTGCGGGTGTAGCTCAGTTGGTAGAGCACCACGTTGCCAACGTGGTTGTCGTGGGTTCGAATCCCATCACCCGCTCTTGTTGCCCTTGCCGGTCCGTTTGAACCGTCCGCGGAAGGGCAACCTTCCAGGGGGCTTGGCTCCCTTCGGGGGGCTGTTGTCCTCCCGACCAGCTCACCCCTCCCCCCGCTGCTTTCAGACGTGGGCAGGGACGCAAGCCGGCGGCCGATCAACCGCGGGGAGGGTGGTTCACCTCGCCCTCCGTGGCCGGCCACCGTACGATTCCCGTCGTTCGCTGCGTTCCTCGTCGTCTCCAGTTTGTCGTCCCGATTCCCCTCCTCGTCCTCTCCGTCCCGGAAGCGTCCATGTCTGATACCGCCGCGCTCGATTCCGCCACGTCTGCCGCCCCCCTCCCGGGAGAGCGGCCTCCGCTGAAACTCGACGTCGCCATCGACAAAGTGTCGACCTGCCAGCGGAAGGTGCGGGTCTCGATTCCGCGTGAGGACATCGCCCGCTACTACGCTGAGTGCATCGGCGAGATGGTGCCGACGGCCCATCTCCCCGGTTTCCGCCCCGGCCGCGCCCCGAAGGCGCTCGTCGGGAGCCGCTTCAAGACGGAGCTTTCGGAGCAGATCCGCTCGAAACTCCTCGCCGACGCCATGACCCAGGTTTCGGAGACCGAAAAGCTGTCGCCGATCAGTGAGCCCGAACTCGACGTCGGGGCGATCGTCCTCCCCGAGGATGGGCCGATGACGTTCGAGTTTTCGATCGAGGTCCGCCCCGAGTTCGAGATGCCGCAGTGGAAGGGGCTCTCGATCAAACGGCCGACACGCGAGATCTCCGAGAAGGACGTCGACGACGCCCTCGCCAACGTGCTCCGTGACCGCAGCCGCCTCGTGCCCCACGACGGTGCTCCTGCCGAAGGGGATCTCGTCGTGGCCAACCTCCGCTTCCTCGACGGCGACACCGTCCTCTCCGAGGCCAACGAGGTCGAGATCGTCGTCCGCGAGAAACTCTCGCTGGCGGACGCCGAAGTCCCGGGATTCGCCAAGCTCGTCGCCAAGGCGAAGCCTGGCAAGCCGGTGACGGTGCCGGTGACCGTCTCGAGCGAAGCCGCCGTCGAGGCTCTCCGCGGCAAGGAAGTCACGCTTGAGATGACGGTGGTTGAGGTGAAGAAGCTCGAGTTGCCGGAGCTCACCGAGGAAGTCCTCGGCGAACTTGGCCCCTTTGCCGACGCCGACGCCCTCCGCGCCGCGATCCGTGGACAGCTCGACGGACAGCTCGCCTGGCATCAGCGCCGTGAGGTCCGCAAGCAGGTCGCCAGTGCCCTGACCGCCTCGGCGAACTGGGATCTGCCCCCCGATCTCCTTCGTCGCCAGAGCCAGCGTGAGCTGGAGCGGGCGATCCTCGAGCTGCGCCGCAGTGGCTTCGACGACGACTCGATCCGTCGCCATGTCAATGAACTGCGTCAGTCGGTGATGGCGAGCACTGCCAAGGCGCTCAAGGAGCACTTCATCCTCGAGCGGATCGCCGAGGAGGAATCGATCGCCGAGACCGGGGCCGACTATGACGAAGAGATTCGCGCCATCGCCGCCCAGTCGGGCGAGTCGCCCCGTCGCGTGCGTGCCAGCCTCGAGAAGCGCGGCCTGATGGACGTTCTCCGCAATCAGATCATCGAGCGCAAGACGCTCGACCTGATCACGACCAGCGCCACCTTCGCCGACACCCCGTTCGAGTTCCCCAAGCCCGACGCCGACGCCGTCGATCATGCGGTTTGCGGTGAGGTCGTGGGCGATGAAGCGATCCCGACTGCCAACCATGCCGAGGCCTCCGCGGTGCGTGCTCCGCGGCGCTAAAGCCCCGTTCCCACGTCCCCGTCCGTCCAGCGTCCCCTCTCGGGCCCCCACCATGCACGACCGTTCCTTCGATCCGCGCTCGTCCAGCGCCTCAAGCGCTTCCCGCGACTACCAGCGGCAGCGGCAGATGACGCTCGGCGACCTGCTCCTCGAGAATCGAATCATCCTCCTCCAGGGTGAGATCTACGACGGGAACGCCAACGAGCTGGTGATGAAGTTGCTCTATCTCCAGAGCGACAACCGGCGGAAGGACATCCACTTCTACATCAATTCGCCCGGCGGTAGCGTCACGGCGACGATGGCGATCTACGACACGATGCAGATCCTCTCCTGCCCGGTGGCGACGTACTGCGTGGGGATTGCCGCCAGTGGCGGGGCCGTGCTCCTCGCCGGCGGTGCCAAGGGAAAGCGATTCGCTCTGCCGCACGCCAAGGTGATGATCCACCAGCCCTACGGCCAGGTCGGCGGGCAGGTGAGCGACATCGAGATCCAGGCCGACGAGATCCTCAAGACGCGTGCCGTCCTCAACGAGATCCTGGCCGACCACACCGGGCAGCCGCTCGAGCGGATTGCCAGGGACACCGACCGCGACCGCTACCTTTCCGCCACCGAGGCGAAGGAATACGGTCTCGTCGACGAGATTCTCACCAAGCCCCCCATGACCGGCGACGACAAGGACAAGGACTGACCGATGCCCCTCATCCCTTACGTCATCGAGAAGAGCGGCCGCGAAGAGCGGGCGATGGACATCTACAGTCGCCTGCTCAAGGACCGGATCATCTTCCTTGGCAGCCAGGTCAATGACGAGGTCGCCAACGCGATCGTCGCCCAGATGCTCTTCCTCCAATCGGACGATCCGAAGGCGGACATCCACCTCTACATCAACAGCCCCGGTGGCAGCGTCACCGCCGGCCTGGCGATCTACGACACGATGCAGTTCGTGACCTGCGACGTTGCCACCTACTGCATCGGGCAGTGTGCCTCCATGGGGGCCGTGCTCCTCACGGCCGGCGCCAAGGGGAAGCGGCGCGCCCTGCCGAACTCCCGGATCATGATCCACCAGCCGCTGGCCGGGATGGAGGGGACGGCGGAGGAGATCATGATCCACGCCAAGGAGTTCCGCTACATCAAGCAGCGGCTCAACATGATCCTCCAGAAGCACACCGGCCAGCCGCTCGACGAGATCGAGAAGCACACCGATCGTGACAACTTCATGGCCGCCGAGAAGGCCCGCGAATACGGGCTCATCGACGAGGTGATCGACAGGATGCCGACGGTCAAGAGCGTCGCCTGAGGGGCGGCTTCG
The DNA here is from genome assembly GCA_044342095.1 of Pirellulales bacterium. GTDB lineage: Bacteria > Planctomycetota > Planctomycetia > Pirellulales > UBA1268 > QWOP01. Next base: position 4,351 of record JBIIQL010000109.1, on the reverse strand, counting down.
CCGGTCCGGAGGACCGGGAGATCGTCGTGGAACAGACCGTCTGAGGCGCAGGAGGCGCATCATGCACAGGTCCGCAGGGAGCACCCGTGCCCCTCGAGGGGCGCGACCGATCCGCGCATCCCGCCGGGGAGCGGCGTTCCCCGCTTTCGTGTCCGCCTGCGCCTTGCTCGCGCTCTCCGGCTGCAAGACCGACCTCAATCAGCAGCTCCTCGAGCGGGAGCTGCGGATGCAGGAAGACCAGATCTACCACCTCCAGGACCAGCTCCTGTCGAAGAGCGCGAGGCTCGAGCGCACGGCGGGAGAGAACGCGAGCCTGAGGAAGCAGCTGGGGATCGGCGACGGCTCATCGGCCCAGGGCCGGGCATCGTCGGCGCCGACCTTCGTCCCCCCTCCACCGCTCCCCAGTGTGTCGGTGCCCGGGCTGACGGCGCCCGGGGGCTCCGGCCCCGCGCCGGGCGGTCTCCGCTTCGGGCCCAAGAGTTCGCCTTCCTCGACCCCCGTTCTCCCCCCGCCGCTCACGCCGCCGCCGGCATCCCCGACGATCCCGCCGGGAGGAATGGTGCCGCCGAAGCTCGATGGCGTGCCCCCGCTTCCCAGCGCCGGGATGCCGTCCGCCGTCCGCCGGCTGTCGTTCGAGGAGAGCCTCGCCGGTGAGGGGCGGATAAGCCATCTCGTCGTCAATCCGGCGCGGACGGAGTGCTTCGATGCCGACGGTGATGGGGTCGCCGAAGGGCTGGCGCTCGTCGTCGAGCCGCGCGATGCCGATGAGCGACTCGTGACGGCCGCCGGAGACGTCGTCGTGTTCGTCAACGACCCGGCCGTGCCGCCCGGCGGGGGCATGGTGCCGGCCGAGCCGACCGATCCCGGCGAGGGGGGCTGCATCGCCCGCTGGGATATCCCCGAGGCGGAAGCCCAGGGGCATTTCCGCCGCACGTCACGGGCCCGCGGGCTCCACTTTCTCCTCCGCTGGCCCGGGCCGCCGCCACAGTCGGCGACGGTCCATGTCCATGTCGTGATGACGACGTTCGACGGCAGCGTCCACCGGGTCGACGTGCCGGTGGCGGTGAACTCTTCCGCCGCGACGCCGGCGCACCCCGCCGACTGACCCCGAACTTCCCCCGCAGGCTCGTGGGCCGGCGATCGATGGGAAAAGGGGGTGGCAAAAAAAGGCGGGGCGCCGTTGGTACGACGCCCCGCCCAGGAATGATTCGTTCCACGGGAAGCTCGGGCGCTAGGCCCTGCTTGTCGCCGCGGCCGAAGCCCGATCAGAGGCCGCGGTCCTCGAGGAAGTTGAGGAGGTCGGCGACACGGTTGGAGTAGCCCCATTCGTTGTCGTACCAGCTGACGACCTTGACGAAGTTGCCCAGGCCGATCGTATCGACAGCCGAGAAGATCGAGCTGTGCGGATCCCCCTTGAGATCGGTCGAGACCAGCTCCTTGTCGGTGTAGCGGAGAATGCCCTTGAGGGGGCCTTCGGCCGCCTTCTTCATGACGGCGTTGATGTCGGCCGGGGAGGCTTCCTTGTTGAGGATCGCCGTGAAGTCGACGACGCTCACCGTCGGCGTCGGCACGCGGAACGCCATGCCGGTGAACTTCCCCTGGAGGGCGGGGATGACGAGGCCCACGGCCCGTGCCGCACCGGTGCTCGAGGGGACGATGTTGAGGGCCGCGGCCCGGGCATCGCGGAGGTCCTTGGCGGCCGTGTCGACCGTCTTCTGCGAGTTGGTGTAGGCGTGGACGGTCGTCAGCAAGCCGCGGTCGATGCCGTAGGTTTCGTGGAGCACCTTGGCGACCGGGGCGAGGCCGTTGGTCGTGCAGGAGGCGTTGGAGATGACATGGTGCTTGGCGGGGTCGTACATGTCGTTGTTGACCCCGAGGACGATCGTCAGGTCCTCGTTCTTGGCCGGAGCCGAGATGACCACCTTCTTGACGGTGCCACGCTTGTGGGCGACCGCCTTCGTGGCGTCGGTGAAGAAGCCGGTGCTCTCGACCACCACCTGCACGCCCTGGCTCGCCCAGTCGATCGCCCCCGGATCCTTCTCGGCGAAAACCTTGATCTTGCGGCCATCGACGACGAGGTCGTTCCCCTCGTAGGCGACCGTCCCCTTGAACGGGCCGTAGTTGGAGTCGAACTCGAGGAGGTGGGCGTTCGTCTTGGCGTCGGTGAGGTCGTTGAGGGCGACGACCTGCACGTCGCCGTCGAGGCCGAACTTCTCGTAGATGGCCCGGTAGGTGAGGCGACCGATGCGGCCGAAACCATTGATGCCGACGCGGATGGACACTGGCAGACTCCTGGGGCGTGGCGCCGGGGAGGGCGGGGCGCCGGGGGTGGGAACGGCCTCCTGCGACGATGGCAGGAACGGTGGCCGCGGTGGACGCGCGAGCAAATATACACCCGCTCGCCGGGGCCGCTCAAACATCCCGTGGCCTCCGGTCGCCGGGCTTCCCTTCCCGCCGGCGGCTCGAGGCGGCCGGGCCACCCCCCGATCGCCTCGATCGCCTCGCTTTCCCGCTCTTTCCCGCCGCGTGGCGATCGGGAATACTGCGGGGCCTTCCCGTCGCCCCGTCCGTCGCCTGCCGAGATGCCATGTCGACCCCCGTCATCCAGCTCGAGAAGGTGCGGAAGTCGTTCGCGATGCCCGGCGGGGAGCGGGTCGACGTCCTCGACATCGACGCCTTCGCCGTCGCCCCCGGCGAACACCTCGCCCTCGAGGGGCAAAGTGGGTCGGGAAAGTCGACGCTCCTCAACGTCATCTCCGGGATCACCCGCCCCGATGCCGGGCGGGTGGTCATCGACGGCATCGACCTGGCCCGGCTCGACGAGGCCCGCCGCGACCGGGTGCGGGCCGACAAGCTCGGGATGGTGTTCCAGTCGTTCAACCTTCTCCCCGGATTCACCGCCCTGGAGAACGTCCTCGTGGCGATGGCCTTCGGGTCGGGTCGCCCCGATCGCTCACGGGCCATGGAACTCCTCGGCGCGGTCGACCTCGGCCACCGCCTCCATCACCGCCCTGCAGAGCTCTCCACCGGCCAGCAGCAGCGCGTGGCGGTGGCGCGGGCGCTGGCCAACCGGCCGCGGGTGGTCCTCGCTGATGAGCCGACCGCCAGCATCGATGCCGCCCACCAACAGCAGGTGATCGACCTCCTGCGGACGACGTGCAACGACCACGGCGTGGCGCTAGTCGTCGTCACGCACGCCCCGGAGGTGTCGGCGCAATTCCCCCGCCGCCTCCGTCTCGAGGATTTCAACCGCGCCGCCGCCGCCCACAAGCGCTGACCGTCTCTCCCCGCTGGTCACTTCCCATGAATCTCCTCGGCATCGCCTGGCGGAACATCCGCCAGCGTCCCCTCACCAGCGCCCTGACGGCGGTGTCGCTGGCGCTCGGCGTGGCGCTGGTCGTGGCGACGCTCGTCACCGGGGCCATCGTCCAGCGGGCCTTCGAGTCGGGGGCGGGGCTCGGCTACAACATGATCGTGGGGGCGAAGGGGAGCCCGCTCCAGCTCGTCCTCAACACCGTCTACTTCATCAGCAAGCCGATCGAGAACGTCGGCTGGGACTTCTACGAGGAGTTCCTCCCGGCGGCACGGCGCGCCGACGGGGTCGACGGGAAGTACGCCGCGAGCACCGGCGTGGCCGTGCCGACCTGCATGGGGGACTACTACCGCAGCTTCCGCGTCGTCGGCACGAACGCCGACTTCTTCGGCCGGCTCACGCGCGGAGACGGCGAGCCATTCAAGTTCTCGTCGGGGGAAAATTTCCGCGACGACGACTTCTTCGCCGGTGTCATCGGCGCGAGCGTCGCCGACAGTCTCGGCCTCAAGGTCGGGGATCCGTTCGCCCCCACGCACGGCGCCGATGACGGCAAGGTTCACGATCCTTTCCAGGTCGTGGGGATCCTCGAGCGCACCTGGACGCCGATCGACCGCGGTGTGTTCGTCAACATGGAGGGCTTCTACCTCCAGGATGGCCATGCCAAGCCCCTGCCTGACGGCGTCGAGGCGGAGGCCCCGGTAGCCCCGGCCGGGAATGGGCCGGCGCCGCTCCCGGCAGCGCAGCGAGAGGTGACGGCGATCCTCCTCGAGACGGCATCGTTGCCGGGGTTGCCACCGGAACTGACGGCGATGGGACTGCGGACGGCGATCAACGAGGGACGCGATGCTCAGGCGGCGCTGCCGGTAGCGGAGATCCGTCAGCTCCTCGATCTCTTCGTCCGCCCCCTCGAGCTCGTCCTCCTCATGGTCACGGCGTTGGTCGTGCTCGTGTCGGCGCTCGGTATCCTCATCAGCATGGTCGGCTCGTCGCTCGAGCGGAGCCGCGATGTCGCGATCATGCGTGCCCTCGGGGCACGCC
>JBIIQL010000001.1:0-26184 GCA_044342095.1 Pirellulales bacterium | reverse complement strand
GCCCGACGTCATGCGGCGGATGTTCGAGGCCCATTTCTCCACGAAGAGTGGCCCGGACGAGACCGGCAAGGGGGGCACGGGGCTGGGACTCTCCGCCTGCCGCGAGATCGTCGAGGCCCATCAGGGACGCATCCGAGTGGAAAGCGCTCCCGGCAAGGGGACGGCGATCACGATCCGCCTCCCGCTGGCCACGCCGCCGCAGCCCGCCGGCAGCTGAAGGCCGCCCCGCGTCCCATCGAATCGGCTCAAGCCCCGATTCGACGATGACACACTCCCATTCGTGGCGGGGGCGCCGGAGGCGCCTACAATCGGCGGAGTCACCCGGAGACCCGTCGATGCCCAACGTTCCCGCTCCCTCCCCTGCCCCGATCGATCCGCGTTCGCTCCCGCGGACCCTCGCCGAACTCCGCGCCTCCGGGTGGCGGAGCCGGACGGTGAAAGAGGAGGTGCGGGAGAACTTCCTCCGCGCGCTCGCCGACGGCACGGAACTCTTTCCCGGCATCGTCGGCTATGACGACACCGTCATCCCCGAGATCGACATCGCCCTCATCGCCGGGCATGACATGCTGTTCCTCGGCGAGAAGGGGCAGGCGAAGAGCCGGGTGATGCGGCTGCTCGGCCGGTTTCTCGACGAGTGGCTCCCCTACCTCGACGATCCTGCCATCCCCCTCCACGACGACCCCCTGAAACCAATCACGTCGGCTGGCAAGGCGCTCGTCGCCGGTCGCGCCGAGGAGAACGTGCCGATCCGCTGGTGGCACCGTTCCGAACGCTATGCCGAGCGGCTCGCCCCCGGGACGAAGTTCGCCGACATCATCGGGGAGATCGATCCGTCGAAGCTCGCCGGCGGCACGAGCATGGCCTCGGAAGAGGCCCTCCACCTCGGCCTCATTCCCCGGATGCACCGCGGCATCTTCGCCATGAACGAACTCCCGGAGCTCGACGAACTCGTGCAGGTGGGGATGTTCAACATCCTCGAGGAACGCGACGTCCAGATCCGCGGCTATCCGGTCAAGTTCGACATCGACGTCATGCTCCTCTTCTCCGCCAATCCCTCCACCTACAACCGCTCCGGCAAGGTGATCCCGCAGCTCAAGGACCGGATCGGCACCGTCATCCACACCCACTATCCCCGCGAACGGGCCCTCGGCATCCAGATGCTCGAGCAGGAAGCGGCTGTGGAGGGTGGCCACGCCTGGCCGGTGCTCGTGCCCCCTTTCATGAAGGAGCTCATCGAACAGATCACGATCTGCGCTCGAGCCTCCAAGCACATCGACCAGCAGTCGGGCGTCAGCGCCCGGTTTTCGATCGCCAACTACCGCACGATGGTCGCCAGTGCCCGCCACCGCGCCGTCCGGCTCGGCGAGACGCCGGCGGTTCCCAGGATCAGCGATCTCGGCCACCTCTATGCCTCGAGCCTCGGCAAGCTCGAGCTCGACCTCATGGGGAGCCACCAGCTCTCCGAGCGGCAGGTTCTCGACGGAATCATCGCCGATGCGATCGCCATCGTCTTCAACGAGTACGTCGAGAAGCACTCGCTCGACGGGATCGCGAAGGTGTTCGCGGAGGGGATGAAGATCGAGGTTGGCGACGCGGTCCCCTCGCCCGACTACGCCAAGATCGTGGCCGATGTTCCGGAGCTGTGGGAGAAAGCCTTCGAGGTCAACGCCGCCAAGGATCCGGCGGTGCGCGCCTCGTGCATCGAGTTCATCCTCGCCGGCCTCTACGCCACCGAGCGGATCTCCCGGATCCAATCCCACGGTCACACGATCTACGACACCCGCGGCTACGCTTGAGGTTTTTTCATGCCCACCCGCGACGACCTCGGCGGCATCGTTCACTCTTACCAGCGTTACGACCCGGCCCGGATCCCGTCTCCGCGGCCGGCCGAGGTCGATCTGGTGAGCCCCGCGATGGAGCACCTCCTCGAGTTCGGGGAGCTCGACGATCTCACCCCCGAGGAACTCGCCGGCGCCGTACTCCTCGATCCGGAGCAAATCCGCGGCTTCGGCCCGTCGATCGAGTCGCTGCGGAGGATGCTCGAGGCGAGGAAGCGAAAGATCCTCGAGCACTGGGACGCCTCCGGTGCCCGGAAGCGTGCCCGCACCGCCTTCCGCGAGGCGGCGGCGAAAGTCAAGCCACCGGCGAAGCACAAGGACCTCTTCCACCGTGCCGTCCGCGAGGAGCAGCTTCGCCTCCTCGAGCGGCTCTGGTACGCCCAGGACGACGATCAGAGCCGGTTCGGCGCCGATCTCGTCGGTCTCGTCGACCGCCTCGGTGCCGTTTATCAGATCGACGAACTGGCGACGAAGTGGACCTTCACAGGCCGTGAGAAGCTCGGCATCGAGGAAGCGCTTCGTGTCAAGGAGGAGCTCGAGGAGATCGATCGGCTCCTCGCCCAGCTTGCCGACGCGCAGAAGAATGCCCGCGTGGGGCTCATCGATCTCGATGCCCTCGGCCGGTACGCCGCTGACGGTGAGCTCGACGACCTCGCCCGCCTCAAGGCCCAGGTCGAGGAGATGGTGGCGCGGATGGCCGCCGAGCAGGGGCTCGACAAGGGGAAGAAGGGCTACTCGCTCTCCCCCAAGGCGATGCGACTCTTCCAGGGCAAGCTCCTCGAGAAGATCTTCTCCGCGCTCGATCCCTCCCGCACCGGCCGGCACCAAGTGAACGTCACCGGCGAGGGGGCGGTGGAACTGGTCCCGACCCGCCCTTACGAATTCGGCGATTCCGTCGCGCACATCGACATCCCCGGCTCGCTCGTCAACGCGATGCTCCGCCAAGGGAAGGAGCGGCCGCTGCGACTCTCCGCGCGGGACATCGAGGTCCATTCCACCCGCAACACGCCGAAGTGCGCCACCGTCGTCGCCCTCGACATGAGCGGCTCGATGCGGCACGGTGGGCTCTACGTGAGCGTGAAGCGGATGGCGCTGGCCCTCCAGGGGCTCGTGCAGCGCGAGTTCCCCGGCGACTCGCTCTCCTTCCTCGAGATGTATTCCTTCGCCAAGCCCCGCCCCGCCGGGGAGATCGTCACGCTCCTCCCCAAGCCGGTGACGATCTTCGAGCCGGTCGTCCGCCTCCGGGCCGACATGTCCGATCCGGGGATCACGGCGGAGGATGTTCCGCCGCACTTCACGAACATCCAGCACGCCCTCCAACTCGCCCGCCGCCAACTTGCCCGTGCCGACACGCCGAACAAGCAGGTGATCCTCATCACCGACGGCCTGCCCACGGCCCATTTCGAAGGGAACGAGCTCTACCTTCTCTATCCCCCCCACAAGCGCACCGAGGAGGCGACGCTCCGCGAGGCGGAGGCCTGCCGGCGCGAGGGGATCGTCGTGAACGTGTTTCTTCTTTCCGGCTGGTCGCAGTCGCGCGAGGACATTCAGTTTGCCTACAAGCTCGCGCAGACCGCGCAGGGTCGGGTGTTCTTCACGTCGGGGAAGGATCTCGACCGCTTCGTCGTTTGGGACTACGTCTCTCGCCGCCGCTCGATCATCGGCTGAGCGGGGGTTCACGTGGATGGCTCAAACGTGGCTTCGGGGTCGCCCATGCCCCGACGCCGGACGCTCGCGGAGGGCATCCCTGCCCTCCGCTCTCTCCGCGCCGCTTGCGCTTTCGCCCTCCGGGCTTCGCTGACCGGCGAGGCCGGCTCTCGGAGCACGGGCGACCCCTCGCTCGGAGCGAGGCACGTCGCTCGTTGAGCGTCTTTCCACGGTACTGGTGAGGCGGGGCAGCTAGTGCTGGTAGACTGCGTAGCCCATTTCGCGGAGCTCCTTGGCCCAGGCCTCCTCGGTGGCGACCGCGTCCTCCCAGGTCATCGCCGGGAAGTCGGCGAACAGATCGGGCCGCAGGCGGATGGCGTGGTCGCGGACGAGCGGGCAGCCCTTGTGGCCGCGGAGGTGGTTGACGTAGCGGACTTCCGGATCGAGCCCCGTCGAGCCGACATAGAGGCAGATCTGGTCGGGCTTCGTGTAGCGGTTTTGCCGGATGAAGCGACGGTCGCGACGGACCTCGGTCGCCAGTTCCACCACGTACACCCGGTGGTGGAGCTTCGGCCCGCGACGGGATCGACGGGGAGTCGTCATGGGCGGCAGGCGGGCGAGTGGGCGACGAAGCGCTTCCGAGCGTTGCCGGAACGCGCCACGACAGTCTTGCCCAGGAAATCGGGCGCGGCGGTCAGGCGCCGGCGCCGGCGGGCAGCGAATCGAGCAAGCATTGCGTCCGTCGGTCGCCATCGGCGGTGCGGGCGAGGGCCGCCAGTTCATCGCTCACCAGGCCCAGGCCGGTCAGCGACCGGGGAGCGTAGCGATCCGCAGGACCGATTTCGATCTCCTCGATCTCCACGCCGAGCAGGCGGGCGTCGGCCGAGTTGGGAGGGGGAAAAGTCTCGACGCAGTCGATTTCGACATGGAGCAAAGGGGGAGTGCCGGGTGCCGCCGGGATCGCCGCTTCGAAGAAGTGATCGAAGGGGGGAAGCACCCAATGGTCGACCCGGGAGGGAGTGCCATCGATCACGATCCGCAGGCCATCCACCTGCGCGGAGCGGAGATGATTGCCGACGCGGAGCCGCAGGGAGAGGGCGCGGCTCCGGTCGATCCGCAGATCGAGGCTCGCCCTCGGGCCGGGACCGGTCCACCGGGCCCGCTTCCGGCCATTGATCTCGCAGGGATGCCAACCAGGGCCGAGGAATCCATCACCCATGTCGACGAGCACCGCCGCCGGGGGCTCGAGGATGCGTGTTTGGTAGCCGAGACAGGCTTCGGCATCGAGCGCTTGGCGATCGACGCGACGCCGGTCGGCGGCCAGCCTGTACGCCGAGGCGATCAGCCGCCGGTCGATGGCGGTGCACGCCTCGGCGAGACGCCGTTCTTCGGCGCTGAGGCTCGCCGCAGCGGCAAACTTGTTGTGAACCTGGAGTGAGCCGCGCGGTGGAAAACAGCCGAGTCTGGCGGCGAGTTCGGCCAGGGAGTTGTCAAACTCCTCGACGAAGCCGACGACGTCGATCGCCGCCAGTCGTGCCGCCAGGAACTCGAGAAGGGCGTCGGGGGGGGCACCCTCACGGCAAGCGGCATGGAGTTCGCCGAGCACCGGCTCACCGAAGGCGAGGTGGTGGGCGACGGCGTTGCCGAAGACCGCGGCGCCGGGGAGCGCGAGGAAGGGGCCGAAGCCGGCACGGGCCACCGCGCGGAGCCGGCGGTAACGATCGTCGCGGCTGGCGACGAGGGCATCGTCCCAGCGCGTGATCATCCGCCATTCGGAGTGGAGCCTGGCGACCGGATCCCGGAGGAACAGGACGTCGAGGGTGTTGCCGAGGAGCGATTTCCAGTCGTGGACACCGTACGGATCGTGGAGGAACTCGGCGCGGAGGATCGCCGCGCGGGCATCCGTGCCGTTTGGATCGCCCCCCTGCCCGGCCACGAGTTCCTCGACATGGGCGGCCCGCTCGTGAGCGGTCGTCCCCTCGAGAAACTTCAGCAGCGTCGTGCCGGCACACTTGTGGACATGGTGGAAGACGATTCGTGGCAACATGACGATCCTCGAACTTCGTCCAAGCCGTCAGCTGCGGCGAGCGCGCCCGATCTCCCGGGCAAGCATCACGGCGCTCCCCGTGGCGGCGAGCACCGCGAGCGTGGCGAGCGTCCACAGCGGGACGATCCTCTCCGGCGCCGCGACGTCGCGGTCCTCGGCCGTTTCCGCCAGATCAACCGGCTCGAGCCCCGCGGTCCGGCGCGAGCGTTCGATGTGGGCTTGTTGACGACCGAGAAAACGGCCTTCGATCTGCCGCTGCCTGATGTCGTACTTCGGTGCGATGAGTGCCATGCCGACCAGCGCCATCACCGAGAACAGACATCCCCAGAACCAGGGGGAGTCGGTGGCACGGAACGGCGGGGAGGGCATGGCCACGCTCCGGTCGGTCGCCGGGCACCGGGGTGAATCCCACCGGTGCCCGGCCGACCTGCTTGTTGGACTTCGAGCAATCCGAGCCTCGATCAGGCGATGCCGGGCCACCGGGCACGGACGTCGGGGCCGGCGTAGACGGCGCCGTCACCGAGGCTCTCCTGGATGCGGAGAAGCTGGTTGTACTTCGCCACGCGGTCGCTCCGCGAAGCCGATCCGGTCTTGATCTGGCCGGTGCCCAGGCCGACGGCGAGGTCGGCGATCGTGGCATCCTCCGTCTCGCCGCTGCGATGGCTGGCGATCGACGTGTAGCCGGCCCGGTGGGCCAGTTGCACGGCGGCCATCGTCTCGGTGAGCGTGCCGATCTGATTGACCTTCACGAGGATGCTGTTGGCGATCCCCTCGGCGATGCCGCGGCCGAGCCGCTCGGAGTTGGTGACGAAGAGATCGTCGCCCACCAATTGCACCTTCGATCCGAGCTTCTCGCTGATCAGCTTCCAGCCCTTCCAGTCGTCCTCGGAGCAGCCGTCCTCGATCGACATGATCGGATAGCGGCCGGCGAGGCTGGCGAAGAAGTCGACCATGCCGGCGGAGTCGAGCTTCTTCCCCTCGATCGTGTAGGTCCCGGTCTTCGCGTCGAACAGCTCGGTGGCGGCGACGTCGAGGGCGATCCCGATCTCCTTCCCCGGCTCGTAGCCAGCCGCCGTGATCGCCGCGAGGATCACCTCGAGGGCCTCGGCACAGGTGCCGATGTGGGGGGCGAAGCCGCCCTCGTCACCGACGGCCGTCGAGAGCTTCTTGTCCTTGAGGACCTTCTTGAGGGCATGGAACGTCTCGACGCCGGCGCGGAGCGCGTCGTCGAACGTGTCGAAGCCCAGCGGCATCACCATGAACTCTTGGACGTCGAGCGGATTGTCGGCGTGGGCACCGCCGTTGATGATGTTCATCATCGGCGCCGGCAGAATCCGGGCGCTGGCACCGCCGAGGTAGCGGTAGAGGGGGATTCCACAATGTTCCGCGGCGGCGTGGGCGACGGCCATCGACACGCCGAGGATCGCGTTGGCGCCGAGGTTCTTCTTGTTCGGCGTGCCGTCGAGCTCGAGCATCCGCTCGTCGATCCCGGCCTGGTCGAGGGCATCGCAGCCCTCGAGTTCGTCGGCGATCTGGGCGTTGACGTTCTCGACCGCTTCGAGGACACCCTTGCCGAGGTAGACGGCCTTGTCGCCGTCACGCTTTTCCCAGGCCTCGTGGGCACCGGTGCTGGCCCCCGACGGCACGGCGGCGCGCCCGAACGCTCCGTCGGCGAGCGCCACGTCGACCTCGAGGGTGGGGTTGCCGCGGCTGTCGAGGATCTGGCGGGCGTGGACGTCGACGATCGTTGACATGGAAATCCTTACGTGTCGGGGGGGAGGTCGGAGGGAACGGACCGGGGCAGAATCGGCAATTGTGCTCGCCGCGGCCCCGCACGCAAGGCCGACTCCCCTGCGGGTCCCTGCCGGGCGTGACCGCGGTCTTCCCGGGTCGATTCGGCCCGGGGGCGTCGCCGCCTGCTATCATCGCCTCCATGTTCACCGGACTTGTGGAAACCATCGGGCGGATCAGCGACGTGCGGGTCGAACCGCCCGGCGTGCGGATGACGGTCGAGGCGGGGGAAGTTCCTGCCGAGGCACCGCTGACCGCACCTCTGGGGGCGAGCATCTGCGTCAGTGGCTGCTGCCTTTCGGTGGTGGCCGCCGATGGGCCGCGTCTCACCTTCCAACTCGGGCCGGAGACCCTCGCCCGGACCACGCTCGGGGGCCTCGTCCCCGGCGCGGGGGTGAATCTGGAACGCTCGCTGCGCCTCTCTGACCGGCTCGGCGGTCACCTCGTCACCGGGCATGTCGACGGGCTCGGCCGCCTCCTCTCCCGCGACGAATCGGGCGACTGGGTGACCTGCTGGTTTTCGGCGCCGGCGGCGCTCCTCCGCCAGATGGCCTCCAAGGGCTCGGTGGCGATCGATGGCATCAGCCTGACCCTCGTCGATGTCGAGGCGGATCGATTCAGCGTCGCCCTCATCCCCCACACCCTCGCCGTCACCACCCTGGGATCGCTTCCTGTCGGTGGGAGCGTCAATCTCGAGACCGATCTCGTGGCCAAGTATGTCGCCCGTTGGTTGGAAGGGGCTCCATGACCCGACGTGATGGCACCCGGGGGAGGCCCCAAGGGCGTCCTGCCTGGTCGAAGCCGCCAGAGCCCCCCCCCGCCGCGCCGATAACCCGCGCCTCCCGGCAGACGACGGCCTACTTGAAGCGGCTCTTCGAGCAGGTCGGCTTCGGCATCGACGCGTCGAAGGGGCAAAACTTCCTCGTCGACCTCAATCTCGTCGATCTCGTCGTCCGTGAGGCGGGGATCGGCCCGGCCGACGTCGTCCTCGAGGTGGGCTGTGGCACCGGTGTGCTCACCGAGCGCCTGGCGGCGGCGGCGGGAAGGGTCGTCACGGCCGAGATCGATCCCCGGCTCGCGCAGTTGGCACGCGATCGTCTCATCGAGGTCGACAACGTCGAGCTTGTCGAGGGGGACGCGCTGGCCTCGAAGCACACGATGGCCCCCGAGCTCCTCGCGGCCGTCGACGCGGCCCTTGCAGCCTCGCCCGGCGGGGCGCTGCGGCTGGTCGCCAATCTGCCCTACTGCGTCGCCACACCCGTGATCTCCAATCTCCTCGCCCTGCCCCGCCCGTTCGCGTCGGCCACCGTCACGGTGCAACGCGAGATGGCGGAGCGGATGTCGGCCCATGCCGGCGACTCCAGCTACAACGCGCTGTCGGTGTGGATCGGTGCCCAGGCCGACGCGGAGATCGTCCGCATCCTCCCGCCGAGCGTCTTCTGGCCACGGCCGAAGGTCGAATCCGCGATCGTGCGGATCGTCGTCGATGCCGAGCGCCGCGCGACGATCCCCGACCCGGGACGTTTTCACCGCTTCATCCGCGATCTCTTCTGCCACCGCCGCAAACTGCTCCGCGGCGTGCTTGTGCGGATCGCCGGAGGGAAGCGAGAATCGGGCGTCCGCGAGGGGGTCGACGGACTGTTCACCACCCTCGGACTCTCCCCGGATGCCCGTGCCGAGGAGATTCCCCCCGCCGGTCTCATCCGGTTGGAGAGCGAGTTCCACGCCCGGTTCGGCGGGTGAGGAAGCGCCGACGACGATCAAGCCGAGCCGATCCGCTTCAGGGAGAATCAGCATGCTGGCGAAGTACATCGAGATGAACGGCCGGGCGCTGATGAGCCTGCTCGAGCCGGACGAGGTGTCGCCCGAGGCCCTCCGCCGCGCCGGTCTCACCGACACCTGTTTGGTGCGTGTCAACCTCCAGGGGGACATCGAAGTCCGTCGGCACGATCGGTGGGACGTCATTGGCGGATTGACCGGCAAGTTCGGACCGCGCGTCGAGTCGGCGAGCGGCCGGACTTGGGCTTCCTGATCGGTCGGGACTCGCTCCCGGCGCGGTCGCCCGGTCGATGCCGGGGCCGGAATCGGCTCCAGACTCCCCGGGCGGGTGGTGCCATGGGGCCGCAGAGTTTGCGTGGCCCCCGGAACAGGGACGCTTTGACGCTCCCCCTTGCCGACTGGTGAAGGGCTGTCGGTCGCGGGGCCGGCGGAACACCGTCCGGAAGCTCCCGGTGGTCCGGAACTTCCGGTTGTCTGGCACCCACGGGTAGACTCTGTTGGAGGTCTGGGAAACCTGCCGAAATCCCAGAAGTCCCGGGGGGAATCCCGGGTTTCCAAAAGCACGGTGCCCGTGCCGGCTGCCCCCAGGCGCCGCGCCGGGAGTCCCTCAAGGACGGTAGGTGGGCGGAGGTCCCACGGCACGTGAATCCCAATCCCAACACCGAAGCGTCGTTCGCCGAAACGATTGTCGACCTGCTGCGGCAACGGTCGGCCTACCGCCCCCATGACCGGGCGTTCACGTTCCTCGTCGACGGCGAGCAAGACGAACTCAACATCACCTACGCCGAGCTCGACCGGAAGGCCCGGACGCTCGGTGCGTGGCTTCAGGCCTCGGGGATGACCGGGAAACGCGTCCTCCTTCTCTTCCCCTCGGGCCTCGACTTCATCGCCGCGTTTCTCGGCTGTCTCTACGGCGGCGCGATCGCGGTCCCGGCGTATCCGCCACGGAAGAATCGCTCGGTCGAGCGGATCGAGGCGATCGCCCGCGACGCCGACGCCTCGGTCGCCCTCACGACCCGCGATGTCCTCGATCGCTTCGACGGCCTCCGGGCCGCGGCGCCGAGCCTCGGGAAGATCCTCTGGAAGGTCGATGCCGAGCTCGAGTCCGACTGGGCGGAACGCTGGGAGCGGCCCGACATCGACGGCGAGACGCTGGCATTCCTCCAGTACACGAGCGGGTCGACCGGGACGCCGAAGGGGGTGATGCTCTCGCACGCCAACCTTCTCCACAACTCCCTGCGGATCATGCAGGCCTTCGAGATCACCCGGTCGCAGTCGGGGGTCTTCTGGCTGCCGAGCTTCCATGACATGGGGCTCATCGGCGGCATCCTCGTGCCGCTCTACGGCGGGAAGTTCAACGTCCTCATGTCGCCGGTGGCGTTCCTCCAAAAGCCGCTCCGTTGGCTCGAGGCGATCTCGAAATACCGGGCCACGATCAGCGGCGGGCCGAACTTCGCCTACGAGCTGTGCGTCCGAAAGATCACGCCAGAGCAACGTCGCTCGCTCGATCTCTCCAGTTGGTCGCTGGCCTTCAATGGCGCCGAGCCGGTCCGCCCCGAGACGATCGACGCCTTCTCCGAGGCGTTCGCGCCGTGCGGGTTTCGCCGCGAGGCGTTCTTCCCCTGCTACGGCCTCGCCGAGAGCACGCTCATGGTGACCGGCGGGATGAAGTTCGAGCCGCCGGTGATCCGCACCTTCGACGCCACGTCGATCGAGACCGGATCGGCGGTCGTCCGCACCGGCTTCGCCCCGGGGACGCGCCGGCTCGTCGGCAGCGGCCGCGAGCTCGACGGTCAGGATGTCCGGATCGTCGACCCACACACGAACGAAGCCCTGCCGCCGGGGATGATCGGCGAGATCTGGGTGAGCGGGCCGAGCGTGGCCCAAGGCTATTGGAACCGCAGCGACGAGACGCAGGCCACGTTTGGCGCCATGCTTGCCCGGCCCGACTCAGGATCGGAGCGGCAGTCGCTCAAGACCTGGCAGCCCAACCCCGGTCCTTACCTCCGCACTGGTGATCTCGGGTTCTTCGACAACGGAGAACTGTTCGTCACCGGACGGCTCAAGGACCTGATCATCATCCGCGGTCGCAACCACTACCCCCAGGACATCGAGCAGACGGTCGAGACGACCGGGTCGCTCATCCGGGCCGGTTCCGTTGCGGCGTTCTCCGTCGAAGTCGAGGGGCGCGAACGTGTCGTCGTCGTCGCCGAACTGGAGCGCGGCAAGCGCGATAGCGAAGAGATGACGGAGGCGTTCGACAAGATCCGCCGCCAGCTTGCCATCGAGCACGAGATCGCGCTGGAGGGGATCGTGCTCGTCCGCCCCAACAGCGTCCCGAAGACATCGAGCGGCAAGATCCAACGCCACGCCTGCAAGCGGCAGTTCCTCGACGGCACGCTGGAGGTTGTGGAGCAGCAGATCGGCTGGCTGCAGCCGGGGATCGCCGGTTCGACGGTCACCGAGGCGCCCCGCCCCGCCGCCGCGGCCCCCCGCCCCGGCGCGGAGGCTCCGCGACTGGCCCGCAATCGCCCGGTAGGAGAGTCGACGCGCCCCGGCCGCCCGCAGCGGGAGCTCCCCGAGTCGGTCGTCGAGGCCGTCTTCAGCCAGGTCCGCAACATCGCCAAGGAGCGGGCTGGCAACCTCACCCTCGAAAGTAACATCGTCGAACTCGGGCTCGATTCGCTCGAACGGATGGAGATCGTCACTGGTCTCGAGGAGACCTACGGCGGGCGTTTCCCCGAACAGGTGCTCCCCCAGATCGAAACCTGTCGTGAGGTGGTGGAGGCGATCCTCGATCACATGCCGGCCGCGAATCTCCCCGCCGCCGGCCGGTTCGCCCCGGCCGTGTCCGCCGGGATCGGCCCGCAGCACCCGGCCGTCACCGCGGTGACCCACGACATTCCCCGCGAGGCGTGGGACATCGCCGAGTTTCCCGAGGTGCGGGCCCTCGAGCAGAACTTCAAGCTCGTCCGCGATGCCGGCCTCGAGGATCCCTACTTTGGCGTCCACGAGGGGCTCACCAACGACCGGACGCAGATCGGCGGCCGGGAGATGATCAGCTGGGCGACCTACAACTACCTCGGGATGTCGGGTGAGCCCGACGTCACGGCAGCCGCCAAGGCGGCGCTCGATCGCTACGGCTCGAGCGTGTCGGCGAGCCGGCTGGTGTCGGGGGAGAAGGTCATCCACAAGGAACTCGAGCAGGCGATCGCTCGGTTCATCGGGACGGAAGACTCGATTACCTTCGTCGGCGGCCATGCCACCAACGAGACGGTCATCGGCCATGTCGTCGGCCCGGGCGACCTCGTCCTCCACGACGCCCTCTCGCACAACAGCCTTCTCCAGGGGGCGATCCTCTCCGGGGCCCGTCGCCGCCCGTTCCCCCACAACGACTTCGATGCCGCCGAGCAACTCCTCCGACAGGTGCGCGGCCAGTACCGTCGCGTGCTCGTGGTCATCGAGGGGGTTTACAGCATGGACGGGGACTTCTCCGACCTGCCGCGGTTCGTGACGATGGCGAAGAAGCACAAGGCGCTCCTCATGGTCGACGAGGCCCACTCGATCGGCGTCATGGGAGCCAGCGGTCGGGGGATGAGCGAGCAGTTCGGAGTCGACCCCGCCGACGTCGACTTGTGGATGGGCACGCTGTCGAAGGCGCTCGGCAGCTGCGGCGGCTACATCGCCGGTTCGAAGTCGCTCGTCCGCTGGCTCAAGTACACCGTGCCGGGCTTCGTGTACTCCGTCGGCCTCCCACCGGCGGCCGCCGGAGCGGCGCTGGGGGCGCTGCGGCTCCTCGAGCGTCAGCCCGACCGGGTGACGAAGCTCCTTGCCAACTCCCGGCTCTTCCTCCAGCTCGCCCAGGAGGCCGGTTTCGACACCGGGTCGGCCGGTGGGACGGCCATCATTCCGGTGATCCTCGGCAACTCGATCAACAGCCTCAAGCTGTCGCGGGCCTTGTTCGCCCGCGGGATCAGCGTCCAGCCGATCCTCTATCCGGCGGTCGAGGAGCGGGCGGCCCGCCTCCGCTTCTTCATCACTTCCAAGCACACCCCCGATCAGATCCGGCGGACGATCTCCGTGATGCGGGAGGAACTGGCGAAGATCGATCCGGGTTTCTCCCGGCAGGCCGCTCCGCGCGGTGCGGCCGTGTCGGGGTGGTGAGCACGGCGGGAACTGTTTGATCCCCGCGGGGGCGGGCATCGGTGGCGTCCCTCCCCCGCCCTGCTATAACGGCCCGCATGCAGGGTCCTTTGGAAACCATCAGCCACCGCCTCGTCCTCCCGGCCGACGCCAATCACCACGGCACGCTCTACGCTGGGAGCCTTCTCCGCTTCGCGCTCGAGGCGGCCTATGCGGCCGGCACTCGGGCGGTTGGGCCGTCGGCGAACCTCATGCTCCGCCGGGTGGTGTCGGTCGAGTGCCGGCGGAGTGTTCCGGTGGGGGCCCTCGTGGAGATCCGCGGCGCGGTGCTCCAGATCCGGCAGTGCTACCTCGTCGTCGGCGTGGTCGGCATGCCGCTTGCGGGGCACGACCTCCCCTGGATGGACGCGCTGATGGGATTTGTTCAGGTCGATGCCGCCGGGGTGCCGGTCGAGTTGCCGGCGGGCATCGCGTCGGCGGCCCGCGAACGGCTCTGGCAGCCACTCGCCGACCGGCTCGAGACCCTCGCGCAGACGCGGGGGGCGACCGCCGGTTGGATCGGCGTCGGGTTCGATCCCCCCGAAAGCCCCTGAACGCCGCTGCCGTGGACGGGCCGAAGCCTGCAATCCCGACCGTTTGATCCTCGAAGACTGAATCCCTGAAAACCGGCTCCCGGAAAACGGGATCGCCGTTGGCATCGCTCCCCAGCGAATGCCAACGGCGATGACCACCGTGATCTCGAGGCGGCGAGGGCGGTTGATCCCCGCCGCAGTTCCGATCAGTACTTCACCTCGACACCGAAGTCGACGCCGTTGACGAACACGTATTCCTGGCCGCCGACCACCGGACCGATCCGGTTGTAGGTCGGGCTGACCTGCGTGCCGTCGGCCCCGGTCGGCGTCGAAGTCTTCACGACCCACGGATTCTGAAGACTCGCCGGCTGGCTCGGATCCCGCGGCTGGGCATACTGCACCGGCCTCTGCTGGCTGACGTAGCCGGTGTTGGTTGAGGCCCGGGCGATGCTCCCCAACCACATGCCCGTGTAGCCGGCCCGGAGGTTGATCGCCTGGCTGACCTTGTACTGGGCTCCGAACCGCCATTCACCGATCGGCGAGAAGACGAACTGGTGACTGGCCGCATTCGTCGCATTGCTCTGGCCGACACCGTAGATCTGGAGGAACAGCGGCGGGCCGGAGAGCGTCTGGACGGTGCCGTTGGTGCCGTCGGAGGTGTACGTCGTGGAGGGTGAGAACGTGGCGCGGAGGTAGTCGGCACCCATGCTCTCGGGGAAGTTCGAACCCTGGTAAAGGTTGTTCTGCCAGTTGAAGCCCGCGGTGAACTTGAGCCCGCTGGTGAAGGTGAAGCGGCCGTAGTTGCTCTCGAAGAGCATGCCGAACTCCGGGCCGACCATGTTGTTGTAGGTGTTCGTCTGCCACTCGCCGGTCTGGAGGGCCGTACCCTGTCCGACACCGGTCAGCGTGTCGACACCGGTGATGCCGAGCACGTTCCCGGCCGGTCCCGAGTTGAAGATGAAGTTGGAGTTGTTGCCCTGGGGGTTGTTGCCGAGTCCGCCGCCCTGATTGTTGCCGCCGCCTTGGTTGTTGACGCCGCCACCCTGGTTGTTGCCGCCACCCTGGTTGTTGCCGCCGCCCTGGTTGTTGCCGCCACCGCCCTGGTTGTTCCCGCCGCCGCCGCCGCCACCGGTCGTGCCGTTGTTGAACGCGTACTGGTTGCTCTCGTAACCGATGTTGTAGTGGTCGGCCACCTGGATGTACCGCGGACCGAAGGTGAAGGTTGCCGTCGTGCCGCTCCCCCGCCGGCCCAACTCGCGACGGAGCATCATCGCCACGCCACCGCTCTGGATCTCGGTGTTGTTGTTCTGGGTCAGCTTCTGGGAGATGAGGTGATCGGGCGGGGGGCTCTCGGAGGTGATCGTCGTGGTCACGATCGCGTTGCCGATGCCGCCGGTCGTCCCTGTGCCGGAGGCCGTCTCCTGCGTGAACTCCTGGGTCGGCGATGACGCCGCGAACTCGCTGTTGGTCTGGAAGCTCTGCGACTGGGAGCCGAGATTCGCATAGGAGATGAGGACGCCGCGGTTGTCGTAGATCCAGCCGCCCTCGTAGCGGTTGCCCCACGAGATCTTCGTCCGCATCCAGCTCGTGTTGAGGTCGAGCTGCATCGGATCACCACCGAAGATGTAGATGCCGCCGATGACGTCGCCGTTGGCGCTGCCCGTCGAGGCCCCGGCCTGGATGTTGCCGTTGTTGAGCTGAACGAGCGTCTGCGGCGAGATCGGCTGGGTGGGGATGATATACCCGCCGGTATCCGTCTTGCCCACGCCGGTCACCCGCGGCACTGTGATGCCGTAGGCGAGGCGGTCGTAGGAGAAGAAGATCCCCTCGCTCGGCTCAGGGTACATCTCGTACTCCTGGAGATCGGGCGGGGCGAAGAGTTGGAAGTCGTAGAAGTCCTGGTCCGGCAGGAGCGGCATCCAGTCTCCGCCACTGGCCACGGGGAGAGGGGCCAGCGGCGTCGCCAGGGCGAGGATGGTCGCCAGCTTGGAGACGAGTCCGGAAACACGCTTGACACGGGGGTGTGTAGCCATCGCTATGTGTCCTGGGGAGCAGGAGCCGTTGTTCCGCAATTGCGGATTGCTCCTTTGGTATCGGTCGTGCCGGGGATCCGAGTTAACGAAACTTGGCAGACCCTGACGGATCGGGGGGACGAAGCGATCCCGAAGGAAGAAAGGGTGGCAGCCGGGGCAACCTCGGGTATCCTGCAGGAACCGCCCCGCGCGGCCCCGGACTGCGGCGGTTTTCCGCGGATTCCCGACGTTTTCAGGGAGAAGAGCGATGCCGATCTGCCTCGAGGGCTCTCACCACGGGGGCCGACCTCCACGGGCCAAGAATTTTTGGCCCAGCCACGCGATCCGGTGCGGATGGCTGCTCGCCGCGGTGGTTTGGGGAGGGTGGGGCATCGGTCAGGCGGCGGCCGCGGAGCCGGCGAGGGGGCGCGGGGGGGCGGTTGCCGAGCGGGAGGAGGGTCCGACCGACGACGTCGAGTTCCTCAGGGTCTCCCGTGATGCCAAGGGGCGGCCGGTGTCGCTCGACACGTCGATCGTCCATTACCGGGAGACCGAGGCGTCGGCCCGGGCGGCGGGCCGCCGGACGCCCGTCGAGGTCGATCTCGTCGGGGCCGTCCATCTCGGAGGACAGGGCTACTACGACACCCTCGACCGGCTCTTCGAGGATTATGACGCTGTCCTCTATGAACTCGTCGCCCCCGACAACGCCCGGATCCCGAAGCCGGGGCGGAAGGCCTCCGGGGCGATCGGCAGCGCCCAGCACGGCATGACGAAGATGCTCGGGCTCGAGTTCCAACTCGACCAGATCGACTACACCGCCGAGAACTTCGTCCACGCCGACATGTCGCCGAAGGAGTTCGACGCCGCGATGCAGAAGCGTGGCGAATCGTGGTGGACGATGTTCACCAGGCTCATGGCCGAAGGGGTCGAGCGTGCCGAACGCGGAAAGCCGACCGGGCCCGAGGTTGGGATCGGGGATCTGTGGGGCCTATTCTTCGGGAAGGACCGCGAGGTCCGGCTCCGCCGCATCATGGCGGAGCAGTTCACCGACATGGAGGTCCTCACCGCGGCCTTCGGCGGCGAGGAGGGATCGACGCTGATCACCGACCGTAACGGCGCCGCGCTCGAGGTGCTCTCGGAACAGATCGCCGACGGGAAGCAGCGGATGGCCATCTTCTATGGCGCCGCTCACATGGAAGACTTCGACCGCCGCCTCCGGGAGGATTTCGGCATGGAGCCGGGGGAGGTCGAATGGGTCGAGGCCTGGGATCTGCGGATGCCGGGAGAGAAGTAATCGACGGCAAGACGTCGATGCCCGACGATCGGCGGCGCCTCAGCGTCTGACGGGGCTGGCGACGCGGACGATTTCCCGTTGGATGGGGCGGCGCACCGGACGGGTCCATCCATCCGTCACCCGGCGGAGATGCCGGAGGGCCGAGTCGTAACCGAGCCCCTCGACCGCCTCGCCGACGATCTCGAACTCGAAGTCGCCCCGATATCCGGCGGCGTGCACGTCGGCCACGAGCGCTTCGAGGGGGAGCTGACCCTGACCCGGGGGGAGGCGTTCCCGATCTGACGAGGGGGGGCCGATCCGATCGGCCAGCTTGACGATCGCCAATCGCTTGACGAGATCGGGGAGGAGACCGGGGAGGGTCGAGTCGTGGCCGAACTGCCACAGATCGAGGGCCAAACGCACGGACGGGTGATTGAATCGATCGACCCATTCCAGGGCCTGGGTGAGCCGCGGCATGAAGCCGCAGCCCACGGCGGCAGCGGGGTGATGGGGCTCGAGGGCGAGCGTCACGCCCTGTTCGGAGGCGATCGGAGCGAGGATCTCGAGCGACTCCTGGAGGAGTCGGCGGGCATGGCCGAGGGTGTGGCCGCCACGGCAGCCCGTGTGGACGACCAGGACCTCGGCGCCGACACGCTCGGCCGTCGTGATCGCCTCGGCGGCGTCGTCGATGCTCTCGCGGAACGTCCGGCCGTCGCTCCCGGTGAACCCGCCGGCCCACTGGAGGCTCGAGACCCGCAGCCCGGAGCGATCGAGAAGCTTCCTCGCCACATCGATCCCGACATCCGACACCTTCGTCCGCCACAGCGAGATCGCGTCGAAGCCGTGGTAGGCAAGATGCTCGATTTCGACCGGAAGATCCCAGCGGTAGGTGGTCAACTGGCTGATCGACATCTGCGGACGCGATACGCGGGGCGTGGGCTCGGACATGGGTCGGATTTGTCTCCTGCCAACCGGTGAACACGGGCGTTGCCGCGACGGCGAATCGCTGTCAGAGGGGGAAGTATGGGACGCCCCCATGCAGGCAGGCAAGAGAAGTCGGTAGGACTCGCTCCTTCCGCCCGCACGCGCGGAACCGAGGGGCTTTCAGCAGCGCCGCATCCGGGGTTGACAGCGCGCGGGGAGGTGTCCCGACACGGGCGGAACAGCCGTTCATGCCCCTTGGCGTCGGTCAACGCGCCGGCATGAGGTCGAGACAAACAATGCGGCCGGTGCCGCGGACGAACACCAAACCGCGTGCGATCACCGGTGCCGCCCAGCAGGGAGGCGCGAGGAGCTCGCGAGCGCTTGCGGCATCGAGGGGGCGGACGCGCGACACCTCCTCGTATTTCTCAGGCGTCGCCCGCGCCAGAACGAGGTCGCCGTACTCGCCGAGGATGAGGAGGTGGTCGTCGACGAGCGTGACGCTCGACCGCCCCAGTCCCCCCTCGCTCCAGCCGACCACACCGGTGTTCCAGTTGACGCAGACGAGCTGGGCATCGCCGGCGTTGCGCCCGCTCGAGCCGTAGACGTACCCATCGCGGAGCACGGGCGTGTTCCAGTGGGTCTTGAGGGCCTGGCGGGGCCGCAGCCCGGGCTTGTCGCGACGGACTTCGCGGAACGTGTCTTTCTCCAGGGCGAGAACGACGCTGCCGGGGCCGTAGCATTCGGAGAGGAGGACCTCGTTGCCGGACACCACCGGGCTCGCGGCGACGACGCTGAACAGTTCGTCCGACCGCCACCGAAAGCGGTCCAGGAGCCGGCCGGTCGCTGGCTCGACCGCCGCGAGGTCGTCACGCATCCAGGCGAGGATCAGCGGGCGGCCGCCGATCGTCGCCCGCACCGGCACGCTGTAACTGGCGAGCTGGTTCGTGGCCCGCCACACCTCGGCGCCAGAGCCGATGTCGAAGGCCACCAGGCCACTGTCGAGCCCCTTCACCAGATCGAGGCGTTCGGGGGCCGCCGGGCTTGCCCCCTCGCGGCTTCCCCCCACCTGGACGACGACGAGCGTCCGCGCCGCCGCGTCGTCCCCTTCGGCTTCGACGACGAGCGGGGCGGTGCCGACGCCGAAGAAGTTCTGGACGACGTGGTAGGTGGCCGAGGTGTCGACCTCCCAGAGAAGACTGCCATCGACGACCGCCCGGCACTCGAGCCTCCCATCCGGCCCGAAGGTGAGGACGCGGTCGCCGGCGACGACAGGCTGGGCCCGTGGGCCGCCGTCGTAGCCGAAGGAATCGGTGTAGACGATGTCGCGACCGGCTTCCCACAGGGGGCGGCCAGTCTCGGCCTCGACGGCCCGCAGGCGGAGGCGGTCGGCGACGCGGTCGAAGAGGAACGCCCGGCCCTCGGCGACGGCCGGGGCGCAATACCCCTCGCCGATCGCCGCCTGCCACACGACCCTCGGGCCACCCGCCTCCCAGGGAGACGCGATCCCGACGAGGCTGCTCGAGCCGGTGCCGGAGGGGCCGAGGAACGTCCCCCAATCCTCCCCCGCGCGGGTCGAAAGATCAGCTGCCGGGGCCGGTTCGGCGGCGGTGACCGGGGATGATGGAGCGACGAGGGCGATGGCGACGAAGAGAATGGCCGTGGATCGGACCATGAGCGACTCTGCGGTGGAGGGGTGACGACGACTGCGACGCGCCGGCCGGGACCTTTCCGGTCCAGGGAGAATCGCGTACACCAATTGATCCCGAGGACGGGCGAACCCGGGAACAAGGCTACCGCAGATGGCACGCGAGAAGGAAATCAGGGTCGGCGATGGCGCGGTGGTCATCCCCGCCCATGAATTGTCGTGGCACTTCGTGCGCAGTGGCGGGCCTGGCGGGCAGAACGTCAACCGGACCAGCAGCAAGGCGGTGCTCCGCTACGATGTGCGCAACTCCCCTGCCCTGCCCGACCCGGTCCGACGGCGGTTGATGGCGCTGGTGGCATCGCGGCTGACCCACGAAGGGCACCTCGTGATCACCGGACAACGTTTCCGCGATCAGCCCCAGAACGTCGCCGACTGCCTCGCGAAACTGTCCGCGCTGGTCGAACGGGCGCTGCGTCCACCCGTTGTCCGGCGACGCACGAAGGTCCCGAAGTCAGCGGTGGCCCGGAGACTGGCCGGCAAACGGCACCGTGGCGAGACGAAGTCACTCCGCCGCCGACCGGCCGAGTGAGTCGCACGTTCCGTCGACGGTCCGGATCGGTCGGCGGCGATGCTATAATCGGGCCTCTGGAAACGCCTGCCGGAGCGCCACGAGGGCGGTCTTGAAAGGGCGTCAACCGAATCCGAGGTGAACCTCCATGGCTGGTGCCCGCGACATCGATTCGCTCCTCAAAGGATGGGAATTCCAGCCCGGAGAAGTCAGCGCTCGGCTCGTCAAAGCCCGCAATGGCCGCGACGTCATCCAGATGCGTGTCGACATGGGTCTGCTCCAGATGGAGACCGATCTCCGCCCCGACGGCGTCCATCCCAACGGTGCCGAGACCTATTTCGATTACCTCGTGGGCGAGGCGGTGCGGATCGGCGAGCGGTTTCGCCTCACGAAGGAGCAGTGTGCCGAGGCGGACCGCGAGTTCGTCCAGTACTACCACCGCCGCATCTGCTGGCTGTCGCTGCGTGAATACCGCCGGGCCGCGCGCGACGCCGATCACAGCCTGGCCTTCATGGACTTCGTCCGGGAGCATTCGCCCGACGAGGAATGGACGCTCTCCCACGAGCAATACCGCCCGTTCGTTCTCTTTCACCGGGTTCAGGCGACGGCGCTGGCGACGCTCGAGGAGCAGGGAGCGGCTTCGGCGATCAAGGAGATCAACGTCGGGCTCGATCAGTTCCGCGATCTGTTTGCCCGCTATGACGCGGCGGAACAGTTCTCCGACGACGAATTGGTCCGTCGCCTCGAGCAAATGCGCGAGAGCGTCCGGAAGAAGTACGAGGTGGGGCAGACGCTCGAGGAGCAGCTCGCCGCTGCGGTTCGCGACGAGGATTACGAGCGTGCCGCGTCGCTCCGCGACCAATTGCGGACGCGGCCTCCGGCCGTGGCCGAAGGTGATCGGCCCGACGGCCTCGGGCCTGACGACGGTTTTGCCCGGGTCGATCACGCCGCCCCCGACGCCTGACCCCACATCCCCCGGTTGCCGGTGATGCCGGGCCAACGCGAACGCCCGTCAGGGTTTGCCGCGTCGGCACCTTCCCCCCTCCCCCGCCCAGTCTCAAGCCGTTCGAGCTGGCGCGACGATGGAAGAAATTGCAGGTCACCCAGCTTTCCGGGGGGCCGCAGATCGCCTGTCCGTTGCAGGAATTGCAGCGGAGGGAGGTCGGCGGCAACGGGGAGGGAAGTCTGGGCTGACTTTGGCGGTTCGCAGCGGGGTTCGGAGACCTCGCCACGATTGGCGCGCCGTTTGCAACCACTTTCCCTCACGCCGGCCGGGTGCCGGTGAAGCATCCCTCCTCCCACGGGAGACCTCCCCATGCCAGCCATCCAGCCGAGCGTCACCAGCCGTCCCGGTGTCCTCCATGGATCGACCTTCGTCGTCATGGTGGGCGACGATCCGTGCACCGTTCGCGCCACCGGTGTCTGCCCGATCGCCGATGTGCTCTCCGCGCCGGAGGCGGAGCGGCTCGGTTGGGAGGAGATGGAAGCCGTGGGGCTCATCGATGCCAGCGATGAGGCTGCTGACGCCAGGTCGCTCGGCGGCGGGATGATTTCTGCCCCACGCCTCCGCCGGCGTCAGCGGGCCCTGTCTTCGCGGGCGATGTTCTTCGCTGGCCCGCGGGGCTAGAGTCCGGCGGCTGGGTCGCTGGGGCCATGGAAGGCTCCTTCGGCCAGCAGGTAGACTCGCCGCCGCGACGGCTGGCGTGTCTGCCTTGATGCTGTCGCCATCCGGGGCTTCTGCCCCGGGTGCCGTCGGAACCTCCGACCAGCATCCCTTCCATGCCACAATCCGTTCAGCTCGTTCCCGGCACGAAGTGCCGTCTCGAAGATTTCGACCCCGGCTACCACGAGGGGCTCGAGAAGGATCGGGCCGAAGCCGAGACCCGCCTGCACTGCGAGAAGCTCGACGAACTCGCCTACCGGCTGTTTGCCGAATCGCAGCGTGCCGTGATCGTCGTCCTCCAGGGGATCGACACCTCGGGGAAGGACGGCACGATCCGGATGCTCTCCGGCGGGATCAGCCCGCAGTGCCTCGAGGTGGAGAGCTTCAAGGCCCCCAGCGCCCTGGAATTGTCACACGATTTCCTGTGGCGCGTGCATGCCAAGGTGCCGCCCCACGGCAAGATCGGGATCTTCAACCGTTCCCACTACGAGGACGTGGTCGTCGTCCGAGTGCGGAAGCTCGTGGCGAAGGAGGTTTGGAAGGAGCGGTTCGCGCAGATCAACGCCTTCGAGAAGCTCCTCCACGAGGGGCGGATCACGTTCGTGAAGTGCTTCCTCCACATCAGCCGCGAGGAGCAGCGCAAGCGTCTCGAGGATCGCCTCAAAGATCCGACGAAGCAGTGGAAGCTGGGGCCGGCCGATCTCGACGACCGGCTGCTGTGGGACGACTTCACCGCCGCCTACGAAGAAGCGCTCACAAGATGCAGCACCCCCGAGGCACCTTGGCACATCGTGCCGGCCAACCGGAAGTGGTATCGCAATCTGGTCGTGGCCCGTCTGGTCCGCGAGACCCTCGAGAAGCTCGATCCACGCTTTCCTCCATTCGATCCCACCCTCCTCTCCCGTCTCACCTGAGCGGGGATGCGGCGACCGCCCGCCGGGCGCCGATGCTTCCCCGTCCGTCCCCTCCGCGAGGCCCTCCATGAACGGCGTTCCCCTCCTCGATCTCGACACCTGTCTGGTGCGGCAGCGCCGGCTCCGCGAACGCCTCGCCGGTGCGGCGCCCGACCTTGTCGTCCTCACCTCCCCGGAGCATGTCCAATACCTCACCGGGCACCGGTGGGACTACCGTTGGGCCAGGGCCCCGTTGGCGGCGATCGACGGGGCGGGGAATCTGCTCCTCGTCTGCCCCGACAAGGTCGTCGATGCCGCGGCGGCCGACGACGTCCGCACCTACGAGAGCAAGTGGCGTTCGACGCTCCGGCTCGATCAGCGACAGGCATCGGCGGCGGTGCTCGTCGATTGGCTCGCGGGGCGGGCGACGCCGGGGCGCGTCGCCGTCGAGTTTTCGGCCTGCTGTCCCCATGTCACCCGACTCTTTCCCGACGCCGAGCTGATCGATGTCGATCCCGTGCTCTGGGATCTCCGCCGCCGCAAGGACGCCGACGAGCTCGTTCTCCTCCGCCGGGCCATCGACGCCACCGGCGCGATGTACCGTACGGCCCGTGCGATGATCGAGCCTGGGGTGAGCGAATTGGCCGTCTTCTCGGCGCTCCAGGGGGCGGCGGTCGAAGCGTGCGGCGAGATGCTCACGGACACGGGGAACGACTACGCCTCGGGCGTGCGGGGCGGATCTCCCCGGGCCCGCGGGGCGCGTGCCGGCGAACTCTACATCCTCGATCTCGGTCCCGCCTACCGCGGCTACTTCTCCGACAACGCCCGGACGGTGTCGGTCGATCGGCGGCCCACCGACGCCCAGTCGGCGGCGTGCGAGCGGGTCTGCGGGGCGTTTGAAATCGTCGAGCGGATGGGACGGCCCGGTGTCCGTTGCCGCGACATCTACGCCGATGTCCATGGCTGGCTCAACGGGGTGCCGTCACTCGGCTCCTGGAGCAGCCACCTCGGCCATGGCATCGGACTGTTCGTCCACGAGACGCCCCACCTCAACCCCTCCTGGGATGACACCCTCGAGGAAGGGGACGTGATCGCCGTCGAGCCCGCGCTCTACGGCCCCGATCTCGGCGTCGGCATCCGGATCGAGAACGATTATCTGGTCACGGCTGCGGGTCTCGAGTTGCTCTCGCCGTTTCCGCTGGGGCTCATCGGCTGAGGCTTCGGCCGTGTCCCCCCCGATCGGCCGTCGGCGGCAGGATCGGGGGGGGGAGCGTGATCAGCGGTGCCGGACGCCGTTCGGCTCGGTCGCCACGGCCGGAGTCACGGTGACCGAGGCGTCGGCCGGCACGATCTCCCGATCCTCACCATCGCCGCACCACGCCACGCCCCGGTAGGGAATCGTGCCGGTGCCGGTGCAGACGGCGATGATCTCGAGTTCCACGGATTCGCCGGCGGGAAGTTCTGCGAGCCGATCGAAGGTCACCGAGCCATCCGCGGAGAAGTGGCCGTTGCGTCCCCGGATGCCGAGCGGTTCGAGGCCGGCCCCGAAGTGGATGACGGGGGTCACCGCGCTGACCGCGGTGGTGCCGGGATTGCGGATCGTGAGGAGGAGCGTGACGCGCTCTCCGAGCGCTGTCGATGCCTCCGGGCTCGTGACCGTCACCTCGACAGAGGCGGGTGATACCTCGAGCGCTTCAGGGCCCGCGGCACCCTCCCGCAGCTCGGCGTCGAGGACTGCCGGCTCGCCGGCGCTGTCTGCGAGCGCCGCCGGCGACCGGGTTTCTTCCGTATCGTTCCCGGAGGTGAGCGTCGTGCTGTCGTCTTCGCTCTGCGAGGCTTCCGGCGGCTCGGCAACAGTCGCCCGGGCGACGTCGGCCTGGGCTTCGGCTGTGCCGTCGAGCGGCCGCGTCCCGATCGACTTGGTGGCCAGAGCCCGGGGTGCCGGCGTGCCGATGGCCGGGCTGGCAGCCGGGCGACGCTGGGGAGTCGATTCCGGCTCCGGGAGGAGGCCGAACGGACGCGGCATGGTCGCCAGGGCCGTTCCGAGGGCGTCGCGGATCGGGCGACGGGCGACCGGCGCCGCGGGCTGGCGGGCATGGTGACGCGGCGCGGGGCGATTGGCCACGGCTGGGCTCGGTTGCTTGGCTGCGGGCTTCGGTTCGGCGACGGTGGCCGGCATTGCCGACTCGTCGGCCGTCGTGGTCACCAGAGCCGGGGCTTCCAGGGAAGCCGTTGCACCGACGGCGTCGCTCACCTCCTCGCCCGACTCGGTTTCCGAGGCAGGCGTCGTCGCCTCCGCTTCGCCGTCAGCGACCGCGAGATGGTCCTGCTCGACCCCGTCATCGGTGGCGAGCGTCGATTCGTTCGGTTCATCGGAAATCGTGTCGGCCGGATGCGGTGAACCCGCGTCGCCGAGCGATCCCTCGGCTTCGAGCGATTCGAGCACGGGGGCACCGAGTTCGGGGGCACCCTGCGCCACATCCCCTTCGACCAGGGCCGGGGACTCGGAAGTCTCGCTCGGCCGATCGGCGGTGACAACTTCGTCAGCGGCCGGCGTGGGCTCCGTCGCCGCCGCGGGCGCCGTCACCACGGCTTCCGGCTTCGCGGCAGGACCTGGCGTGGCGGTCCGACGACGCGGCGCTTGCGAGGCGTGCATCGACGGACGCGGAGCCGGCACGAGTCCAAGCGCCCGGGGCATCTGCTCGAGCCGTGCCTGCAGCCGATCCAGCGGCGTCATCGGCTGCTGATGGCTTTTCGACGCCAAGGGACGCTTGCTGCCACTCTGGCGGCGGGCCTGAGGTTGGTTCGTGGCACGGGGCTGCTGAAGGGACGGTGTCGTGGTCTGATCGGCGGCGGGGACCGCGGCGGTGTCGGTCGTCTCCGGCGGGACGTCGGACGCAGCGATCGAATCGTCGGTGGCCGCGACCTCGGCAATCGCTTCCGGTTCACCGTCGGGCGGCGCCGAAACGGCTTCGGTGGCGACAGCCTCGGGGCCCGGAGCGGCGGTTTCGACGAGGGATTCCAAGGCGCCGGCCGCCGTCGGTGTCGCCTCGGTCACGAGCTCGGACGCAGCCTCGTGGGCGGCGGTCGGCTCCGTCGTGGTGGCTTCAGCGGCGGCTTCGTCGGCAAGGAGGGGAGCGCTGTCCGGAGCGTCGTCGTCGGCCGTCTCCATCCCGCCGGTCGAGGCGTCGGCAAGGCTGTCGGCCGGGACAAGACCGTCGGGGGGGAGCGTGGCGTCGGTGGGAGTGTTGGCCGGGAGGGCGGTGAGGGGCTGGGGAAGGCTCTCTGCCGGAACGGCGTTGCGGGCAACGGCCGAGCGAGGGGCCGCTTGCGGCCTCCGGACGCCGGCCTGGTGGCTGGGAGACGCGGGAATCAGTCCGAGGGGGCGT
>JBIIQL010000108.1:0-8759 GCA_044342095.1 Pirellulales bacterium | reverse complement strand
GGACTGGCCGGGGAGGATCACCGGGATGCCGACCGACCTGGCCCCGTGTTTGTGGAGGAGTCCGGGGTTGGCCCAGGCGGGCCGTAACGCCATGCCGGCGACAGCCACGATCGAAAGGGTGAGGGCGAGGTGGATGCGGTGCTTCATCGATGACGCTCCTTCAAAGCCGACGGAACATGCCCCCGACGGAACAGATATCGGACCAGGGAGGGCATACGCTCCGCCCCACCTGCGAATCAATCGCCATGAGCGTCGCCATCGCGATCCCCAGCTTGCCCCGGCCGCGCGGTCGACCGGGACGTGGAATTGCCTCGTCTTCCTCCCTCCTGTTACCGTCCGTCCCCTGTGCCGCTTCCCCCCGACCCGCACCGTGAGGCCGACGCGTCATGTTCGCCGCCAGCACACTCCGGGCGACGGCGCGGCGAGTTCTCTTCGGCACGCTGGCGATGGGTATCGCAACGGCTTCCTGCGCGACCCTCTCGGCCGACGAGGGGGGCGAGCGCTTGGCGTTCGAGGCGAGCGACGGAGGTGCTGAAGAGGCGATCGTCCAGACCGGGGCGATCGTCCCTTCGACGCCGATCGCGCCGGGCCAGGGCCCGCTGTTCGACGACCTCGGGAGCGAGTGGGACGAACAGCGGCGGTCGCCGGCCGACCGCTTCTGGTATGCCCGGTCGATCTCGTCGTCCTGGCTGCCGAAGAACGGCGGCGACGGCTTCGGCACCACCGACGTGCCCATCACCACATCGTTCGCGCCGGTGTGGTTCGACGACCTTCCGGCCCTGCTCGTCACGCCAGGATTCGGGTTTCACTTCTGGCAGCCCCCCGATGCCCTCGAGCTGCCGTCGACCGTCTTCGACGCCTACGTCGACGTCGCCTGGCGGACACCGGTCACCGAACGCCTCGGCTTCGGCTTCGGGCTCACCCCCGGTGTCTACGGCGACTACCGGCAATCGAGCCCGAAGGCCTTCCAGCTCACCGGCTGGGGCCTCGTCGACTACAAGCTCACGAACACGTGGACGGTGGTCGCGGGGGCGGCCGTCGTGCGCCAGCTCGACATGCGCGTCCTCCCGGTCGGCGGCCTGATCTGGACGCCGAACGCCGACAACCGGCTCGAGATCCTCGTCCCCCGCTCGCGCTTCGTCCGCAAGGTGCGGAGCTTCGACGGCGGCGGCGGGGCCTGGGTCTATTCCGCGTTCCAGTTCGGCGGCGGCTCGTGGGCGGTGACGCTCCCCGACGACACGACGGCGCTGGTGACGATCAGCGACCTACGGGCGATCCTCGGGCTCGAGTGGTTCCGGAACCAAAGCGTGGCGGGGGTCGCCGAAGTCGGCTACGTCTTCGCCCGGACGATCTCCGCCAACCGCGTGCCGGAGTTCAATCCCACCGATACGATCATGCTCTCGGCCGGGGCGACGTTCTGACGCCCGCCGGCGATCGATGACGCGCCCCCCGCCCCCTGCCGACCGACCGAGGCCTGACGTGAGCCAGAGCTCTCCACCGAGCGATTCAACCGTCGGCCCACCGGACCCGGCCACCGTCGGCCCCGGAGCCTGGATCGACGCCGCGCCGGTGGCGATGCTCATCGCCGATGTCGGCGGCACGATCATCGCCGCCAATCAGACGGCTGCCACCATCTTCCGTCTCTCCACCGCCCAACTCGTCGGGAGCCCGATCGAGCGTCTCGTTCCGACAGGCGTCCGCGCCGATCATGGTCGCCACATGGAAGCGTTCTTCCGGGACATGGTGCCACGGATCATGGGGGTGGGACGCGAGGTCCGCGCGGTGGACGGCGACGGGCGGGAGTTCCCGGTCGAGATCGGGCTCAGCCCCGTGGCCACGCCGGCCGGGAGGTATGTCGTCGCGGCGGTGGTCGACATCACGCAGCGGAAGAGGCGGGAGCGCGAGTCGACGCTCGCCCGGCTCGTCCAGGAGGCGATGCTGCCGAAGATCCCGACCGATCTCCGGGGCCTCGACGTGGCGGCACGATCCGATCCCGCCGACGCCACCGGTGGCGACTTCTACGACCTCGTCCGCTTCGACGACGGCCGCACCGGATTGGTCATCGGGGATGCCAGCGGCCATGGCTTCGCCGCGGCGCTGGTGACGGCCGCGGCCCGCTCCTACATGCGGGCCCTGCTGCGGACGCAGGCCGACATCGGCGTCGTGATGCGGATGGCCAACAGCCTCCTCATCGACGACGTCAGCGACAACCGCTTCGTGACCCTCCTGGTGACCCTCTTCGATCCGGACACGCGCCGACTGAGCTATGCCGGCGCCGGCCATGCGGCCTACGTCTGCGACGCCTCCGGCAACCTCCGCGTCGTCCTCGACGACACCGGGCCGCCGCTGGGGTGGTTTGCCGACGCCCTCTACCCCGTCACGGAGATGACCCTCGATCCCGGGGATTTCCTCCTCCTCCTCACCGACGGGATCGAGGAGGCCTTCGATCCGGACGGCCGACAGTTCGGGAGGCAGCGGGGCATCGACGTCCTCCGCCGCACCCACGATCAGCCGGTGGCCCAAATCGTCGAGGCGATCCATCGGACGGTGCGCGACTTCCACGGCGCCGCCTCCCCGCACGACGACGCCACGGTGCTCGTGGCCAGGATAGATTGAAGCCGGCGGAGAAAGCCGGCGGCACCGTGCGTCGTCGCACGCGAGCCCCTCTCCACCCCTCACGGCTCTTCCGGATCACCCGTCCTCTCCCCACGCACCCCACCGAGGTCGTCATGCCAACCCCCTTCGCCAAGCTCCCCGTGACGCCCAAGAGTTCGCCCCCCGCGGTCGGGCTCGGCCTGTGGAAGATCGACCGGGCCGACACCGCCGGGATGGTCGCGGAGGCGATCCGGGTCGGCTATCGGCATCTCGATTCGGCCTGCGACTACGGCAACGAGACCGAAGCGGGGGAGGGGATCCGCTCGAGCCTCGCCACCGGCGTCTGCCGCCGTGAGGATCTGTGGGTGACGTCGAAGCTCTGGAACACGTACCACGATCCGCGGCATGTCCGCGCCGCCGCGGAACGCTCTCTCCGCGACCTCGGCCTCGACTATCTCGATCTCTACCTCGTCCATTTCCCGATCGCGCTGCGGTTTGTCCCCTCCGAGGTCCGCTATCCCCCCGGCTGGATCCACGATCCGGCGGCTTCGCAGCCGAAGATGGAGATGGTCAACATCCCGCTGGCGGAAACCTGGGGAGCTCTTGAAGAGCTCGTCTGGGCCGGGCTCGTCCGCCACATCGGTGTGTGCAACTATTCGGTGGCCCTCCTCCGCGATCTCCTCGCCGCCACCCGGATCCCCCCGGCCGTCCTCCAGGTGGAGCTCCACCCCCTCCTCGCCCAGGAGAAGCTCCTCCGCTTCTGCCGGGAACAGGGGATCGCCGTGACCGCCTTCTCTCCACTCGGTGCCCCGTCGTACGTCCCCCTCGGCATGGCCCAGCCGGAGGAATCGCTCCTCGAGCATCCGCTCATCCGCGACACGGCGAGCGCCTGCGGGCGGACTGCGGCCCAGGTGCTCCTCCGCTGGGGGGTTCAGCGGGGGACCTCGGTGATCCCCAAGACGTCGCGCCGCGAACGGCTGAAGGAGAACCTCGAGCTCTTCGATTTCACCCTCACGGGGGATCAGATGGCGGCGATTTCCGCCCTCGACCGGGGGCAGCGGTTCAACGATCCGGGAGTGTTCTGCGAGGCGGCCTTCGGGACCTTCTGCCCGATCTACGAGTAGACCCGCAAGAATCGCCGGATGATCCCCGCAGGACTGCGTTGCGCAAACCGAATCGACACATCAGGCAACGAGGCTGAAGTGTCCGTTCCAGAGGCGGTCCGCTGACCGGAACATTCCTTGTGGCCCCGCGCCGACGTCTCTATGATTCCAGCTTGGGGGAGTCGATCGTGGGGCCGGGGGAGATGCCACCGGTCTGGATCGCTCGGCCCGACAGTCTGTCCGGTCGATTCGACTTTACATCGGCTTCATCTTTTCTTCGCTTCCTCCCTCTCCGAGGAGTCTCCGATGCGTCCGTCTTGTTCCAACGGCCCGCGCAAGGCCGGCTTCACGCTCGTTGAATTGCTCGTGGTGATCGCCATCATCGGCACGCTCGTCGGCCTCCTCCTTCCGGCCGTTCAGGCGGCGCGTGAGGCCGCTCGCCGCAGTTCCTGCTCCAACAACATGAAGCAGATGGGGCTGGCGATGCAGAATCTCGAGGGTGCCAGGAAGTCGATGCCGACATGGGCTGTCGAACTGCTCCCCTCCGAAGCCCCTTCAAATCCGACGAATCCGCTCTTCGCCGTCACGGGCGACGCCCGGAGGCCGATTGCCGCAGTGGGGCAACTCCTTCCCTACGCCGAAGGGAGCACGATCGCCAATCTCTTCAACTTCAAACGTCCGCTCCTCGACCCGGTCAACATGATGCCGCCGTGGCCGGGTGGCCAGAACCAGACCGGGGCCTTCGCGCCGCAACCGATGTTCCAATGCCCGTCGACGCCGAACGTCCCCGATGGTTATTACGCCGACTACTTCGCCCAGGCGGGTCTCCTCTCGGCGGGCACCAAGATGAGCATGCCGCGGACCGACTACGTTCCCATCCGCGGGATCCACAGTTCGCTCGCGACCTGTGTCGGCCTGCCGGCGACGTCGACCGAGAACGGCTTCCTCGGCACGAGTGATCCGAAGACGAAGCGCAGCGTGAAGTTTGCCGAGGTCATCGACGGCCTCTCGAAAACGATCATGTTCGTCGAGGAGGCGGGAAAGCAGCAGCAGTTCTTCAAGGGACAGAAGGTGCCGGCCCTCGCTCCCTTCTACGACGTCTCGCTCAACTCGCTCTACCTGGAGTGGAACATCGCCCGCCAGACGCGAGGCCTCAGCGGGGCCAACATCCAGGCACCCTCTCAGGCCGGCTGCGGCATCATCAACATCTGGAACGAGCACAATCCCTATTCGTTCCACCCTCAGGGCGTGTCGTACGTCCGCGGTGATGCCTCAGTCTCCTTCATGAACCAGGACATCGATCCGACGGTCTACGTCGCCATGGTCACCCGCGACGGTGGCGAGGCGGTCAACAACAACGACTGACGCCTCGGGCCGTTCGTTCCAAACTGCCCGCGAGCATCGCCTCCGACCCGGTCGACCGACACCAGTCGACCGGGTCGGGGTATGTTCCCCCTGCCCGCGTCGCTTTCTTCCGCTCCGTTCTTTTGCAGCCTCCCCCTTTCCCTCGACACCGCCCCACCATGCAACCGACTTCCTCGCTCCCTTCCCGATTCCACATCGGCTGCCCGAGCGGCGCCATGGGCTCGGTCCCGCCGCTCCGTTGGATCGCGGCGATCCTCCTTCTCACGGCGGGTGTCTTCGGCTGCGGCAAGGCCGGGCCGAGCCTCGTTCCCGTGAAGGGATCGGTCACGGTCGACGGCAAACCGGCCGACGGGGCCGTCCTCATCTTCCATCCCACCGGAGGGAAGGGGACCATCGCTTCGGCCGCCGCGGATTCAAACGGCGCCTTCTCCATCACCTCCAACGGCGCCCCCGGCGTCGTCACCGGGAGCTACAAGGTGACCGCCACGTGGCCCGATCCGGCCAAGAAGCCGAAGGTCACGCTCGGCGCTTCGCCCGAGGATGCCCCCGACCTCCTCGAGGGGCGCTACGTGAGCGTCGACAAGTCTCCCACCACCGTCGAGATCACCGCGGCGACGAAGGAGCTGCCGCCGATCGCCCTGACGACGAAGTGACCAGCCCCGCCCCCATTCCCACCTCTGGATTCCCCTCATGTCGCTGCGCGTCTCGTTCGTTCTCATCTCCCTGATCGCCCTCCTCGGCGGGGTCCATACCGGCCCAGCGGCGGCGGCCCCCCCGGTTGGCGCGACGGTGGAACTGCCGATCGATGACTACCTCGACGACGAGGATGACGCCTACCACTGGGAGGTGGTGAAGGGGGGCGGCGAGGAAGCGAAGACCGTCATCAAGATGAAGAGCCAGTCGTGGCGGGGGCCTGGGGAGGTCGATCGGCAGGTGTGGGAGCACTGGGTGCTCGTGGCCCGGCCTGCGGAACTGAAGACCGACAAGTGTTTCATCCTGGTCAGCGGCGGCGGCAACGACGGCACGAACGTCCCTGATGGGCCGAGCACTCTGGTCACGACGATCGCCGAGGTGACCGGAAGCATCGTCATCGAGTTGAAGCAGATCCCCAACCAGCCGATCGTGTTCCACGGGGATGGCACGCCCCGCAAGGAGGACGACCTCATCGCCTACTGCTGGGATCAGTTCCTCGACAGCGGCGACGCCACCTG
Source organism: Pirellulales bacterium (assembly GCA_044342095.1). GTDB lineage: Bacteria > Planctomycetota > Planctomycetia > Pirellulales > UBA1268 > QWOP01. The sequence goes on along the minus strand of JBIIQL010000108.1, from coordinate 2,485 downwards.
GCTCCCCCGGTTGCCGATGGTGAAGAGCGTTGTCAAGGCGATGGACTGCATCGAGGAATGGTCGGCCAAGGAAGGGATTCCGGTGCGTGGGTTCGTCGTCGCCGGCGGTTCGAAGCGCGGCTGGACGACCTGGATGGCCGGAGCCACCGACGACCGCGTCGAGGCGATCATCCCGATCGTCATCGACGTCCTCAATCTCGACGAGCAACTCATCCACCACGGCGCCACCTACGGCTTCTGGTCTCGGGCCCTCGGTGACTACGTCCACCACGGGATCGTCCAGAATCCAGAGCATCCACGGATGCAGGAGCTTCACGCGATCGAGGATCCGTATTCCTACCTCGAGCGGCTCGCGCTCCCGAAGTACATCGTCAACGGCAGCGGCGACCAGTTCTTCGTCCCCGATTCGTCGCGCTTCTACTACGACAAACTCCAGGGGGAGAAGCACCTTCGCTACGTCCCCAACACCGATCACGGGATCGAGAAGAATCCCGATTCGGTCACGAGCATCATCGCCTTCTACGAGATGATCATCGCCGCGAGGGCCAGGCCGAAGGCGGCCTGGACATTCGAGCGGGATGGCTCGATCCGGGTGCGGAGCAACGTCAAGCCACAGGCCGTGATCCTCTGGCAGGCCCACAACCCCGACGCGCGCGACTTCCGCCTGGCAACGATCGGCAGCGCCTACAAGCCGACGGTCCTCCAAGCGGAGGCGGACGGGAGCTTCGTCGGCAAGCCCCGCCCGCAGCCGAAGGGCTGGACGGCCGCCTTCGTCGAGCTCACCTACGACTGCGGTGGCACGTTCCCCTTCAAGGAATCGACCGCCGTCCGCATCACCCCCGACACGCTCCCGCACGCCGGCTTCGACCCGAAGACGCTTCCCTACGAAGGGGATCTTCCGGCAGCGGCGAAGTGACCTTTTGATGGCCCCCGGAAGAGGATCCAATGCGTGATCGCCAGTTGGCTCGTCTTTCGCTCGGTTGGTGTTTGATCGCACTGGGCATGCTCGGCGGAACGGGCGTCGCGGCCGATTTCCGGGCTGGCGCCGCGGTGCGGGTGATCACGCCCGATCCGCTCCTGCCGGTGTCGGGGGGGATGGGTCCGGCCAACCCCGTCACCGAGAAGCGCGGTGAACTCACCGCGCGGGTTCTCGTCGTGGCCGACGGCGACACGACGGTGGCCCTCGTCGGCATCGACGTCCTCGGCTTCCCGGCCGTGCTCGGTGACCGGGTGCGGGCCCTCGTGCCGCGCCTTCCGCCAGAAGCACTGCTCATCGGCGCCACCCACACCCACAGCGCTCCCGACTGCTACGCCTTCCCCGACGGGAAGGGGGGGCACACGGGGAATCTCGCCTGGATGGATGAAGTCGTGCGGCGGACGGCCGAGGCGGTCAACGAGGCCCTTGACGGCCTCCGTCCGGCATCGCTCCGGGTGGCGACGGCGGAAGCCCAGGGGAAGATCGCGTTCAACTTTTACGCCCCTGATCTCTACGACCGGCGAATGGGGGTCATCCAGGCCGTCGGCAGCGACGGCAAGCCGATCGCCACGCTCGTCAACTACGCGATCCACCCCGAGGTGCTCGGCAGCAAGCGGGGCATCCTCTCCCCCGACTGCATCGGGCCGATGTGCACGTGGATCGAGGAGCGGGGGGGAGGATTGGCGGTGTTCATGAATGGCGCCCAGGGGGGGATGATCACCGCCGACAACCGCGACCTCGACACTCCCACCGATCCGCTCCGCGGCACCTGGAAGGACATCGGCACCTGGGAGGAGTGCGAGCGGATCGGCCACACGATGGCCGACGAGGCACTGCGGATCGTGGCCGGTGCTGAGATCGATCCTGCCCCCGCCGTGGCGGCGACGTCGCGCGACGTCGCCTTCCCGGTCGACTCCGACGACCTGTGGGCTGTCGTCACCCTCTCGCCGCTGAAATACGCCCACGACAAGGCGACGCGCACGATCACGGCCCGGCTCGCCATGGTCGATCTCGGCAAGGCACGGATCCTCACGATCCCCGGGGAAGCCCTCCCCAACATCGGCGCCTATCTCAAACGGAAGTCCGGCGATCATACCTTTCTCTTCGGCCTCACCAACGACGCCTTCGGCTACATCCTCACCGAGGTCGATTTCCTCGCCTTCCCGCGTTACCAGTACGTCTCGCGCGTGTCGCTCGGCGAGCGCACCGGGACGATCCTCATCGACCATCTCCTCGAGATGGTGCGCGAGACGCCCCGCCCCGCCGCCAAGTGATCGTCGCCGTGGCGGTGCGAGTTCGTGGGTCGCCGCGGGCGGTGGTCGAGCGGCGGCATCACGAGGAGGCACGGACGGACGGTCGACCGGATCGTCGTGGCCATCGGGAGTCGGGGAGCGCGACGTTGACGGCGGCGGAGACGTCGTCAGTTGGGGAGGTGGAAGAAGCCGATCGCCAGGATCACGTAGACCCCGAGGAGGAGACATCCCTCGAACCAGTTGGCACGACCATCCT
>JBIIQL010000107.1:0-8769 GCA_044342095.1 Pirellulales bacterium | reverse complement strand
CCTGCACCGTCGCCCGCCCGGGCTGCGCTTGCCACCCCGAAAACCGGGTGCCTTCATAAGCCACCGTGAGGCGGATGGTGCGCGTCATCGACGCACCGGCCCCCCGCCCTGCACCGCCATTCGTGCCGCCAGATGTTCGGCGATCTGGACGGCGTTCGTGGCAGCCCCCTTGCGGAGATTGTCGGAAACGCACCACAGCGCGATGCCACAGGGACTCGAGTCGTCCTCACGGATCCGGCCCACGAACACCTCGTCGCGCCCGCTGCAGTCGCGGGGAAGCGGGTAGAGCTTGGAGGCCAGATCATCGACGACCACGATCCCAGGCGCGTCCTCCAGGAGCCGGCGGGCCTCGGCGGCGGAGAGCTTGCGCTCGGTCTCGATGAGGATCGATTCGCTGTGGCAGTTGGCCACCGGCACGCGGATGCAGGTCGCGCAGACGCCGATCGATTCGTCACCGAGGATCTTCCGCGTCTCGTGAACCATCTTCAGCTCCTCGCTCGTGCTTCCGCCGGGACGGGGGGAGCCGATCTGTGGGATGAGGTTGGCGGCGATCGGATGGGGGAACACCGATTTCGTCTCCCCCCTGCCCTCGAGCCACGCCGCCGTCGCGTCGCGGAGCTCGGACGTCGCCGCCAGCCCGGCGCCGCTCACCGCCTGATACGTGCTGACGATGACGCGCTTCACCCGCGCCGCGTCGTGGAGCGGCTTCATCACCATCACCATCTGCGTCGTCGAGCAATTCGGGCTCGCGATCAGCCCCTGGTGCCGGTCGATGTCACCGGGATTGACCTCGGGGATCACCAGCGGCACATCGGGGCGCATGCGAAAATAGCCGCTTTCGTCGACCACCACCGTCCCCCGCTCGACCGCCCACGGGACGAACTCGGCGGCCACCTCGTCCGGCGTGCTGCCGATCGCGATCTGCACCCCGTCGAACGACTCCGGGCGGAGCACTTCGACGTCCATCGTCGCTCCCGCGACGGTGAACGGCTGGCCGGCCGTCCGCGGTGACGCGAGGAGCTTGATCCGCCGGGCAGGGAACTGCCGGGCGAGGAGCGACTCGACGATGATCCGGCCCACGGCGCCAGTGGCGCCAACGACTGCGATGGTGTCGATCATGGAAAACGTTCCGGGCTGGAGCCACGGAGTGAGAGGAGGGAAACGAAGGATCAGTGACGTGAGCGGTCTGCCGGGAGTCCCGAAAGGAGCGAACGCCAGGTCATCGCCGGCACGAAAGCGAGGTTGGCGGCGATCATCGCCAGGGCGAACTCCATCATCCCCATCGCCACGCCGATGCCGAGGTGGACGAAGATCCCCATGGCGATCGCCAGACGACGGGTGAGCCGGGGCCAGACGAGCGCCGCGTAGGAAACTTCCCAAAACACCGTCGAGAGGGTGAGCAGGTTGACGAGCAACGGATGCCGCGCCAGCCAGGTGATGTCGAGCGTTCGGTAGCGGCTGTTGGCAGCAGCCCCCCACAGGGCTGTTCCCTCCCACCAACTCGCGCCGAGGAGCTTGGCGATTCCGGAGAAGAAGTAGACCACGCAGAGGTGAACCTGGAGGAGACGCAGGGCGATGTTGGCGGACACCGAGGGCTCGTCGCCGGCGGTGGAAAAACCGAGCCTACGATCGAGCGACAACACCGCCCCCGACGGCCCGATCGCCACCGGAATCAGCAGCATGCCCAGGGCGTCGTCGAATCCGAAAACGGTCAGTGGCGTGCGGTTGACCGCCGCGAGGAATCCGACGAGCGCGACCCACGCCGCCACCGGGGTCGCCAGGCCGGCCGCGAGGCACGCGGCCGCCAGGAACGTGATCAGGACGAGCACCCGCACCGCCGTCGGCGATGAGAAAGCGAAGTACCAACTCCACTGCCAGGGCTGATCGTTCATCCGCCAAACGTCACCATCGCGGAGCCAGCCGTGGGGACCGAAGAACGCATCGACGTCCATCAGCCACACCGCACAACTCCACGCCAGGAGCGTGCCGGCGACGATCCTCACGATCGCCAAGGGAATCGGGTCGGCGGGGGTGAACCAGAACCGATCCCAGGCAACTCCCCAGGCGGCGAGCCACCCCGGCTCGGCAGCGCTTCCCCCCTGCCCTGCCGCCCGGGCCGAGTTCGCGATCGCCCCCCCTGCCCCGCCCGCGGTGATTCCCACCGCAAGCGCCGCTTCGTCAGCGCCCCAGGGACCGGGAAGGACATCCGCCGGATGTGGCTCCGACCGGACGGGCTGCTGCAAGGAGCGTCGGTGGTGGCGGTTCATCGGTTCGGCTCCGCGGAGGAGGCGAAGGCATAGACGCCAAGCGGCGTCTCGACATCGGCGGCGGCGCGACCTGCGATCGAATCTTCCGGCGCCGGAAGATCGAACTCGACCATCGTCAGTTCGACCTCGACGCCGCCTTGCCGCCGCAGCAACTGCCCGGCGACCCCCATCACCAGCGGTTGCCACTGCGGCTTCGACTCGCGACGAACGTCGGCGGGGGCGTCGGCGGCAGGGACAAGCCCGGCGATCTTCTCGGCGATCATGAACCGGCGGTGGTAGAGGAGCCGGGGGCGATCGACGGCCGGGTCGGGAAGCGAGCCGGAGCGAGTCGTCCCGTCGGGCATCCGCATCACCCAGCGGATCGCATGCCCCGGTCCGGGATCGGGCGCGAAGAACCGATAACCGTGGCCGAGGTAGAGCGCTCCGACCAGCGGCCGCAGCGGTTGGATGAGCCGCGTCGCAAGCGCGCTCGACGGCGCCGGCCCGGCGAGCGGCGGCGCGATCACCAGCGCCAGGTAGAGGAGGATTCCCACCGTGGCGGCAGCCCGACCGATGCGGGTCCAGCGTGGGCCGGCGGCGGGGCTAGAGGGCATGGCGTTCACACGAGCGCGGCCGGACCTCCGGCACATCCATCAGGATCGGGGCGATCGATTCAGATTCACTCTACCACCGTCGGGCGCCTGTCATCTCCGGACGGTAATCACGATCGTTTCGGCCGCTTTTCCCCCCGGACTTGCGGAGGAACCGTGGCGGCAAAAAAAAGCTCCCGCGCGGCACGGGCCGCGCGGGAGCGAATCTCACCAGTCAGGCCGCTGGGCCCGGCAGGTCAGCGGAGCGAAACCTGGGCGTCGGCCGAGGCGGTCCGCTGGGCGGGGTCGAGCGACAGCTCCACCGACTTGCCGGCGACGAGGTCGATGGTCTTCGAGACCACCTGCTCCTTGCCGTCGACGACGGTGGCAACCTTGATCTCGTAGTTCTTCCACGACTGGCCGTCCTTGAGGGTGCTCGTCTCGAAGAGACGGACAGCCCCGCTCGACGACGTCTCGTTGCCGGCCAGCCAGACCTTGGCGTCGGCGGGCACGCGGAGGGTGAGGCTGGTCTTCGGAGCGGCGACGGCGGTGTCGAAGGTGACGGTCGAACGGTCACCGGCGGTGAGCGTGACCGACTTGGTCTGCTCGCTGGGGGTGCCGTCACGATCGACGACCATCTTCACGACGAACTCGTAATCCTTGCCGGCCTCGAGGCCACGGGAGACATAGCGACGCAGCGAACCGGTCGCGGCGGTCTTGGCTCCATTGACGAACACCTCGGCATCGGCCGGGAGGTTGACGACGAGCATCGCACCGTCGGCCGGCACGGTCTCGACCGCAGCGCCGGTCGTGCTCGACGGGGTGCCGATGATCTCGCCACCGCCGTACGACGGGGTGCCGTAGACCGGGGTGGAGTACGAATCGCCCATCACCCGGTTGGTCTCGACCGGATAGCCGGTCGAGTACTCGCTGCCGCTGGAGTAGGCCGGAGTGGAGTAGCCGCCGTACGAGCCACCGCCGTACGAGCCACCCGAGCTGCCACCGGACGAACCGCCCGACGAGCCACCGTAGGAGCCGCCCGAGCTGCCGCCGGAGGAGCCACCCGAGCTACCGCCCGACGAACCACCGGAGGAGCCGCCCGAGCTGCCATGGCGGTAGTAGGAACGCATCGCCTTCTTCTGGGCGTGGTGGGCAAACAGGCCACCGTGCGAACCACCCGACGACCCGCCGTAGGAACCGTACGACCCATAGGAGCCGTACGACCCGCCCGACGAGCCACCGGCGCCATAGCCACCGGAGGACCCGCCCGACGACCCGCCGTAGGAGCCACCCGAGCTTCCGCCCGACGACCCACCCGAGGAACCACCGGACGACCCGCCCGACGACCCGTAGGAGGCGCGGTAGCGGTGGTGCCAACCGGCATGCGCATCGCAGGCCGTCGCGGCGACTGCGAGAAACGTGACAATTCCGGCAAACTTGCCGCTGTGACGAAGGACCGACATCAGGATCTCTCTCCGGTGAATGGTTGGATGGTGAGGAGAAGCAACGTGAACTGGAAGGGACCGCCCCGCGCCCGGAACCCGCTGACCGGGTGCCGTACCGACCGCATGTGGCAAAGATAATTTGCCGGTCGGGCAAAGCAAGCAGCCTAGCGAAGATGCGTCGGGTTTAACGACTGCCTTTGCGAAAGCTGGGGGGATTGTAGAGGTTGCGCCGGATGGAAATGGGGGGAATCCCCCCCAATCCACTTCTCTTCCGGATGCCGCACGATCTCGCAGGCCGTCCGGGCCCCGGCGGGGCAACTCCCCTTCCTGCCGCCTCGAGCGTGGGACGAAGAACCCGCGGCGGGCGCGTCCGGGGGGATCGCCGGTGGGACTTTCCCTCAGCGGGCGATTCCCTCGATCCGGACGTCATCCGCCTCGAGTCTGCCGGTGCTCCCGAGCATCCCGACCAGGGCGATCGCCTCCCGCGCCCAGACGGGAACCGTGAGCGTTCCCTGCACCTGCTTCCAGGGAAAGGTCCCCCTCCCCACCGGTAGCATCGCCCGTGACGACCGGCTCCGCCGTTCGTCGAAGAACTGGACGCCGAACGCCGGCAACTCCTCCGGCGAGTGGCCTTCCCGGATCGATTCCCCGCGCGCCTCGAGGGTCACCGCGATCCGGCCGATCGCACGCCCATCGACGGCAAACCCCTGAAAGAGCTGCGCCGGCCTTCCCTTCTCCGCATTCTCGAGCCGGAGGAAGCGTTTGCCCTCGGGAGCGTCGGCGGCCTCGACCAAGGCCATCTGCCGACCGTAGTACCACGACGTCGGGACATCCGCGTCGGGCAGGAGATCCTCGAAGCCGCCATTGCCGATCGCCGGCCGCGTCCCATCGGGCTGCACGACCCGCGTTTCCTCGGCCTCGCCGGTCATCGGCACGAACAGGCTCGGCACGAGCGACTCGCGCACCATCTCCCCGTCCCGTTTCGTGAGCAGGACGAGCATTTGGTCATACCGCTCGCCGACGGGGATCACCATCCGCCCCCCTTCGGCCAACTGCTCGACGAGCGGCTGGGGGATCTCCTCGGGGGAACAGGTGACGATGATCTTGTCGAACGGGGCATGCTCCGGCCACCCCTGGAAACCGTCTCCGATCTTCGTGATGACATTCTTGTAGCCGAGCCGGCCGAGGATCCTCGCGGCCTTTTCACCGAGTGGCTTGTTGATCTCGATCGAGTAGACCGTCTTCACCAACGGCGAGAGCACCGCCGCCTGGTAGCCGCTGCCGGTGCCGATCTCGAGGACACGATCGGTGGGACGCGGTTCGAGTCGCTCGGTCATGTAGGCGACGACGAACGGGCCGGAGATCGTCTGCTTCTCACCGATCGGCAGGGCCATGTCGACGTAGGCGAGATGACGCTGCGGCGGGGGGACGAACTCGTGCCGAGGGGTCGTCCGCAGGCTCTCGATCACGCGGGGATCGGTGACACCGCCGGCGGTAATGTCCTCGAGGGCCATCCGCTCCCGCAAGGCCTTCATCCTTTCAGCGGTGGCATCCGGTGGCGCGGCACCGGCCACGACCATCAGGAGCATCACCGCCACCACGACAGATCCCGCCGCCACTCGCTTCATGGCCGCCCCCCGTCACGTCCAGCCCTGGACCGTGTCGCCGCTGATCACTTCGCCGCTTTCGATCCCGACTCGATCCCGAGCAGTTCCATTTCGAAAACGAGCACCTCACCCGGCTCGATCACCGGGGGCGAGCCTTCGTCGCCATACCCGAGATCCGGCGGCACCCACAGCCGCCACTTCGACCCCACCGTCATCAGCGGGAGCGCCTCCTGCCAGCCGGGGATCACCTGCCCGACCGGAAACCGGATCGGCCCCTGGGCGGGATCGCTGGCATCGAATTCCTTCCCATCGAGGTGCATGCCACGGTAGTGGGTCGCCACGACGTCGGTCGGCTTCGGCTTCGGTCCATCCCCTTGCGCGAGGACTTCGTACTGCAACCCGCTGGGGAGCGTCACGACCCCCTTCTTTCCCTTGTTGGCGGCGAGAAATGAAGCGGCCTTGGCCCGGTTCGCCTTCCCCTTCTCCACCATCTGCTGACGGAAGGCCTCGTTCTCTTTTTGCATCCGGGCTTCGAAAGCCTGAAGGGCGGCCGTGAGTTTCTCATCGGGGAGTCGCGGCGGGGTGCCATTGACCGCGTCGGAGAGCCCCTGCGCCAGCGCCGCAAAATCGAACGGCGCCTTCTGGGCACGGAAGTCGGCGGCGATCTGACTGCCGATGCGGAGGCCAAGGGCGTAGCCGAGCGTCCCCTCCGGCGAGTCGAGGGCGGCCTCGCCCGGAGCCGCCAACGGTTGCGCGGCGGGGCGCTTCGTCGCCGGCGCCCCCGGCTGGGCGGCGGCGTGGGGGCTCGTGACGAGGCCGGCAAAGACCATCGCCAAAGCCGCTCCGACTCCCCTCCCCTGCCCCGCGATCAGGCGGCATGGCCAACGACCGACTTCCTCTCGATCCATCTCCGCTTCCTCCCTGACAGCCTCGTGGATGACGTGCGATTGCCCCTTGGCAACCCGCCTCTGTCACAACGTTTTCGAGTTTACCAATCCCATCCAATCCTTCCTGCGCCAAAGCCCCACGCTCGGCCCTTGCCGCTCCCCAGGCAGGGCGATCAGCGGGACGGATCGGGAGCCTTGTCGCGATCATCGCTCGGCCGGCCGAGCGATCCCCGCGTGATCTCCAGGAAGGCCGTCTCGAGATTCACCTCCGACTCGCGCATCGACTGGAGGCGGAATCCCTCGGCAACGAGCCGGGCCGCGAGCGGGGAAGGATCGTCGCAGCCGGCGGCGAGGGTCACGAGCACCTCGCCGTCACGAACCGCCACCCGATCCGCTTCGGGGCTCTTCTCGACCACCTTCGCAGCCGGCTCGGGAGGGCCGGCGACGCGGATCCGGATCACGGGTCGGCCGCGCACCTGGGCGAGGAGTTCGCCGACGTCGCCACAAGCGAGGAGCCGGCCATACTCGATGATCCCGACCCGGTTGCAGATGTCGGCGAGCTCCGGAAGGATGTGACTGCTGACGAGGATCGTCTTGCCGAGCCCCTGGAGCCGCTTGAGCAGCCCACGCATCTCGATCCTCGCCCGCGGATCGAGGCCGCTGGCGGGCTCGTCGAGGAGGAGCACCTGCGGATCGTGGAGGAGCACTCGAGCCAACCCCAGCCGTTGCGTCATCCCGCGTGACAGGCTCGTGACGAGTTCGTCCCGCTTCACGGTCAGATCGACCAACTCGAGCGATCGCTCGGCGACGCGGCGACGCTCCGGGCCGGCGATCCGGTAGGCGGCGGCGAAGAACTCCAGATACTCGATCACGCGCATGTCGTCGTACACGCCGAAGATGTCGGGCATGTAACCGATCGCGCGGCGGATCTCCCGGGGATGCGTGTAGATCGAATGACCACAGACATAGGCCTCGCCCCAGGTCGGCGAAAGGAGCGTCGCGAGGATCCGGATCGTGGTCGTCTTCCCGGCGCCGTTGGGGCCGATGAATCCGAAAAGATCCCCCTGCTCGAGCTTGAGGTCGAGCGATTCCAGGGCGGAGAAATCCCCGTACTTCTTCGTCAGGTCGATGGTCTCGATCATGGGCTCGGTTTCTCGACGGGGAGCTTTTCCAAGGGAATGACGATCCGCCACATGGCCGTGGCCTCGGCGGGAGAGTCCCCGATCGGCACGGCGGCCGCGCCGGACGCACACGACCATGCCGTCCCGACCGGCCCCCGGCCGACGAGGATCGCCCGATCGATGGGGAGCAGGGGCGAGAGATCGATCCGTCCGAGCCGGCCGGCCTCGAGCGACGTGTACGACGACCCTCCCGCCGCGGCATGGAATCCGGCGATCTCGAGAATCCGGTCGATGTCGGTGTCATCGACACGCCACGCCTGCGTTCGCGTCCGGTCGTAGACGGACGCACTCCGCGTCAGGGCGGAAGCGAGCGTCCGCGGCCCCTTGCCCGACTCCGGGTCGAAGCGGGCGCCGGGGGCCAGGGAGCCGACGTCGTACGTCCAACCGGCATGGAACAGCGAACACTGATGAAGCGCGAACGGAAGACGGCTTTCGAGGATGCCGCTGAGGGTCCCCTGGGCGTCCTTTCGGAGGGTGGAAACGACGATCGGCTCGGCCACAGGAGCCATCCACTCCGCCTCGAAAAGTCGGCTCGACGACGCGGCGATCGGCACCCCATCCAGGCCACCGAGCCCGGCCGCCGACGTGTACGGAACGCTTGCGAGGGAGGGATGGGCGGTGGGGCAGTCGACGGCACCGATGCCACGCCCACCGGCGCCGTACCAACTCACCACCGCGGTCCGGCTGCCGGCGACGAGACCCGTCGTCGCCGGAGCCGCACCGACGTCGACCACCGCATTGGCCGGAGACCAGGCCCCGAAGAATGACGATCCCCTCGCGATCCGTCCGGCGAGGTCGACATCGACGACGTCG
>JBIIQL010000125.1:0-8206 GCA_044342095.1 Pirellulales bacterium | reverse complement strand
CTCTGACCGTCGCGGGCGACGAATTGGAGCGTCGGATGGATCGCCGCGAGGCGGCGGGCATCGTCGAACGTGGCCACGACCCAGGTCTGCGCGAGAAGCGCGGAGGCGGGGGGCTCTTCGGCGGGGCCTTCCGTGGTGGCGATCAGCCGGTCGAGCCGCCCCACGACGCTCGCGTCGGCCGTGAGATCGGGCTCGAGACCGGGGGGAATCGGGCCCGGGGCGACGATCCCGATCCGCCCGCCGGTGGCGAGCGCTCCCTGGCCGGCCTCGGTGGCGGACCACGGCTGCAACCAGGCGGCGAAGCGGTCGAGCGAGGTGACGACGAGATCCTGCGCCGTCACTCCCAGCGCCACGTCGACGAGCGCGGCCCATTCCATCGGGCTGTCGATCAGCTCGCCGACGATCCCACGCACCGCGCTGCCTTCCAGATCCTCGGCCGCGGCAGCCAGCACGCGTCGGGATGCCTCCGCCACCCCTTCGTGGCGTCCGGCGAATTCTTCGAGGAGCCCGCGACGCTCCCGGCAGGCCTCGAGCTTCGCCTGCCATCCGGCAAGCTCGCGCCATCCCGACTCGAGCGCCACGGTGCGGTCGCGGACGGTCTCCTCGGCGGCGCCGATTTCGCGGCCGGTCGCTTCGAGCCGTTGGACGAGGGCTTCGAGGTTTCCCTGGCGGGCCGCCAGGGCCTCGGCCGCGGTATCCATTCGCCGCCGGGCGGCGTCGATGCGGAGCCGGTGATCGGCGGCGAGGCGGCGCGCGTCTTCCTGCCGGCCGTCAGCGCGGTCGGCCTCGAGGAGGAGGCGCTGCCGCAGGGCGGCGAGGTCGTCGAGCTGCTTGGCGAGCTCATCGAGACGGGTGCGAGCCTGCTCGACGTCAGAGTGCGAGCCGGCGGCGGCCTCCTGGCACTCGGTGAGCCGCTCCTCGAGATCGCCGCGCTGCGAAGCGAGCGCCGTGGCGCTCGACGTCGCGGCGGCCGCCGCATCGACGGCGGCGCGGAGGACGACGGCGCTGGTGCGCCCTTCTCCGTCGATCCTCGCCAATTCCCCTTCCCACTCCCCCATCCGCTCGAGGAGCGGCTGGCGGCGGGCCTCCGCGGCAGCCGCCCGTTCCCGTTCGGCGGTGACCACGCCCCGCAGCTGCGAAACCTGCGGGTAGAGTTCCTGATCCTCGGCGGTGCGGGCCGCGGCCGTGGCGGCGGCTTCCGTCGCGGCGGCCTCGGTCGCCGCGAGATCCGCTCGGAGCCGGGCGAGGGCCGAGTCCACGGAGGCGACGGCGCTGTCGACTTCGGCGAGATCCTGACGGGCGGCGACGAGCCGGAGACCGCGGAGACGGTCCGTCATCTGGCGCCAGCGGCGGGCACGCGCGGCCTGATGGCGGACCGTCTCGAGGCGTGTCGCCACCTCGCCGACGATGTCGGCCAGGCGTTGCCGGTTTTGCTCGGCCCGCTCCAGCCGCCGCAGCGACTCGGTGCGACGGGCACGGAACTTCGTGATTCCCGCCGCCTCCTCAAAGACGGCTCGGCGATCCTTGCCGGAGGCCATGAGGAGGGCATCGACGCGCCCCTGCTCGATGACGCTGTACGCCTCCGTGGCGGCGCCCGTGCCGCTGAACAGGTCGCGGACGTCGCGGAGCCGGCAGACCTCGCCGTTGATGAGATACTCGCTCTCGCCGGAGCGGTAGACGCGGCGACCGATCTGGACCTCGTCGGCCTCCACGGGCAGGAGCCGGGCGCTGTTGTCGAAGACGAGGGAGGTCTCGGCGCTGTTGAGCGGCTTGCGGGAGACCGACCCGGCGAAGATGACGTCGGTCATCTCGCGGCCGCGGAGGCTGCGCACCGACTGCTCGCCGAGCACCCACTTGATCGCGTCGACGACGTTCGACTTGCCCGAACCGTTCGGTCCGACGACGACGGTGATGCCGTCGGGGAACTCGAAACGCGTCCGGTCGGCGAAGCTCTTGAAGCCGAACAGTTCGAGTGCCTTGAGGCGTGTCATGACGAGGCGCCGGCGCGGCCCTCCCCGGCGGCCACGTCCGAGCCGCGATTCGGACCGCGGTTGGCCGTGTCCTCGTCCTCTCCGGCCGGCTCGTCGGCCGGCGGGGCATCGGACTCCTCGTCATCCTCCCGATCGCGCGACGAGGCTTCGTCGTGGATCGACGTCCGGCCGTCGAACTCGTTGGGAACCGCGTCGAAGGCGAGCCGGCTCGAAAGACAACGGCCGGCGCTCGCCTGCTGGAGGAATTGGACGACGTCGGGATAGGTGCCGCCGACCTGGATGATGCCCCTGGCCACGGGATCGACCCGGGCATCGACTTCGACGACCTGATCAGGCTCCCCCGCCACGAAGCGGTTGATGGTCGCCTTGCCCCCTTCGACCACGACGACGATCGAGCTGCCGGCCTCGGCCCGGAGGCCGGAGTCGATGGAATGCTCCGTGCCGAAGAGGACGATCTCCGGCCGGGTGCTCCGCGTGCAGTGGACCAGCGGCGGACCGGCGACATCGAGGCAGTGGATCGAACAGGCATCCCCGAGGCGCTCGCCACGGATGAGCGGCGCGGTGGGGTCGATCTTCCAAAGGGCCCGGAAGGCACCGTAACGGGTTTCGGCGCTCGTGCTCGTGAGGAGCGACTGGAGGGCGTCGATGCCGTTGGCGTCGTCGAGCACCTGGAGCGCGGCGAGGGCCGCCGGGCGGGCGCTGCGGAGATGAAGCGCCGCTTCGGCCAGATGGGGCGCCGCATTCGACTCACCGAGATACGCCAGCGCCTCGGCGGCGGCGAACCGGACCTCGGCGTCGGACGATTCGAGCCCGTGCTTGAGAACCGGCACCGCGTCGCGGCCGATCGCCTCGAGCTTGAGCGCGGCGGCGGGGGCCGTGACAGGATCGGCGAGTTGTCGGGCGAGAAGCTCCATCCGCGCGTGCCGGCCTGCCGGCGGCTCGACCACCGCGATCGCCCGGATGACACGGATATAGCGGGCGAGATTGTGCTCGTAGGCTGGCGCGATCTCGAGATCGATGAATCGCTCCGTCTTCGGGGTCGCGACGCCGCGCTTCGTCCCCTTGATGACGGCATGAAAACGGCGGTTGATCGTGTCACCGACGCGCTTCGAGAGGGCGATCGAACGGTGTTCCGGGGCGATGATCAGGCCGATCTGCCGGGTCGTCCGGGAGACGCCGCCGCCGGGCACGCGAGCACGGAGCTTCGACTTCGAGTCGAGGGTGCCGCCGGAGACGGGGTCGACCAGGAGCGGACCCTCGGCGTCGCCGAGGACGTGGCCGTCGCGAACGCGCTGGCCGAGGATCGCCATCTCTGCCAGGCGGGTCGGCATCAGCCAGCCGCCACTGAGGCTCGTCGTCTCGTTGTCGGCTGGGACCTCGACCATGATGTCGAAGCGGTCCCCCTTGCGAATGCCTGGGGGAAGATAGCCATGGACCCACACCAGCGCCGTGGTGGGGGAGGCGAGGAGCTTGTTCGGCTCGGCCACACCGCGGGCCTGCATGTCGGACATGAGGAGCGCCCGCTGGGTGCCCGGCGGAGGATCGCTTCCGGTTCCCGGCAGGCCGGTGACGAGCGCGGCCCGCTCGATGCGCTGCGGGTGGGTGCCCCAAGGGGCCGCATAATCGCCGACGAGTCGGATGTCGGATTCCATCCCGATCAGCGCCGCCACCTCGGGGCTCTGACTGCGGATCGCAGGTCCGGCACAGCCGAGCAGGGCGAGGAGAGCCGTGGCCATGAGCAGCCCGCCCCGTCGACACGTGCCCGCGGGAGCCGCAGGAACGGGGAGGCGAGAGGTGAGCGAGGAGTGTCGAGTGGTCTGCATGGCACACCGTCATCCCCGGGGTCGTGTCGTACAGGGGCGCCGCGGGCGCCGCCTCCTTCCCCTCCGGCTGCTGGAACGCCGGACGGAAGGGTGGGGAGAGTAGGAGGATCGCCGGAGGAGGGTCAAGACGGTTTCGGAGAAAGGACGCCTTTCGTGGCGGAGTTCTCTTGGCTCGCCCGGGGGCAGTTGCTACGGTTCGCCCCCACCTTGACCCCCGACTCGTTGGAGTGACGACACGTGGCGACCACGGAAGCCGACCGACTCCGGATTCAACTGCGCTGGATGATCCGCCGAGACATGCCGGAGGTGTTGTCGATCGAGCAGGAGGCTTTCGAGTTTCCCTGGTCGGACGAGGACTTCACCCGTTGCCTCCGGCAGCGGAACTGCATCGGAATGGTCGCCGAGGTTGGGGACTCCGTCGTCGCGTTCATGATCTACGAGCTCCACCGGACGCGTCTCCACGTTCTCAACTTCGCCGTCCGCCGCTCCCACCGTCGGTTGGGGATCGGGACGCAGATGATGGGGAAGCTGTTCGCCAAATTGAGCGTCGAGCGGCGCGACAGGATCCTCCTCGAGGTCCGGGAGCGCAACCTCCCGGCGCAGGTCTTCTTCCGGTCGCTCGGCTACCGGGCGATCTCCGTTCTCAAGGACTTCTACGAGGACTCGACCGAAGACGCCTATCTCATGCAGTACCTCTCCGCCGAGGCTCCCTCGATCGCGATGCCGCGGCGGATGGCCGGCTGATCGGAGTGGCCCGGGGAATCGCCGGCGTCCGGCTCACGGCTGGCCGAGGGCTTCGGCGACGATTTCCATCCGCGTATCGAGAAGACGCCGCGCCTGCCGGCCGGAGTCGGCGACGGCAAACAGACTGACGCAGGGTGCGCCGGACGGCACCTCCGTGCCGGGGCGTGGGAGATCGGCGATTGCCGGCCAGCCATCCCTGCTCGTCCAGGTGGCATTGAGGCGATCGAGTCGGTTGCAGAGGCTGTCGTCGACGGCGATCGGGACAGCGGCGCGGAGGATTCCCTTCGCCCACCGGCCGCCTGACGGTGCAGGGGAGCAGGTTCCCGTGACGATGCCGGAGGCGGCGAGGTGCTCGCCGGCCAGGCACCTGCCGGTGCGTCGATCGACCAATTCCATCGAGGCGGTCGGACGGGGATTGATCTCGATGACGACGAGTCGGCCCGACGGGGTCACGATCGCATCGACGCCGACCGCACCCCGGAGGGCGAACGCTCCCGCAAGCAGGCTGCCGATCCGGTCCCACTGCTCGCCAAGATCGTCCGGGAGGGATTGCGGGTCGACGTCGATCGATCCGCAGTAGGCGTAGGATGGGGAGTGCCACGCCGCGACACCGATCAACTGCCGACTGGCGCCGACGAGCCGGGCTCCTCGGCTCGCGACGACGAACACGCCGGCGACCGGTAGTCCGGCGCAGCGTTCCTGCCAGACGTGGTCGTGTGGCGGGGCAGGCCCTCGCGCGTCGGCGACGGACCCTGTCCAGGGGACGATCCCGTGCCCGCCGCCACTGGCGCAGGGCTTTCGCAGCCAGGTGCCGTCGCGTGGAAGAGCCGACGGGTCGTCGAGCGTGCGCGGAAAGGCGATCCCGGCTTCGGCGAGGCTCTCGGCGAGTTGATGGGGCGAACGAACGCGCCGGATGGTGTCGCCGCCGTTGCCGGCCAGTGGGCGCGTGGCGGCGATCGCATCGACGAGCCCTGGATGGTTTTCGAGGGCACCGGTGTAGCACCACGGGCCGGGTGGAAAGCCCAGGGCCGCCTCGGCAAGGACGCTCGGGTACTGCTCCGCCGGGATGGCGACGGCCGTGGCTACGGCGAGGAGATCTCGGTCGGCAAACAGGTCGACGGCCTGAAGACGAAGCCCCGTCCGGGCAGCCGACACGGCCCAGGCTCTCGCGCTTGCTCCGAGAATGAGGAGCGACTGGGCTGGCTGTGCCGGATCGTGCGGGCCGGCTCCGGGGCCTGATCGGGGGGAGGGGGCGTGTTCCGACGGCATCCGGGGGCTCGGGGCGGGGATGTCCCGGCGGCGGGGAGGAGACTTTGTTGCCGGTAACGAGGGACATGGTATCCTCCCGATCCCAGCGGGGACTGCCTACGGGGCGGGCGTCGGGGGGGCTGCGTTGGCTGTCCTGCCCGGTCGGTCGTCTCCGGAGCACCTTCGGGTGGCCCGGAAATCCGAGTCGGGCTCCCGAAGGCACGACCAGCACGCAGGTGACCGCACCTGGAAACTCCGGAATCTGGCCCAGGGGCCGTCCGGTCCACTCCTTCCCAGTGAGGGGAGGGGTTTCACTTCACGAGGAGACAGAGATGTCGATGTTCATTGGTGAGGCGCTCGACGGTGAGGGCAACGAGATCGCCCACATCGATCTGCTGATCGGCAGCAAGGATGGTCCGGTGGGTGTGGCCTTCGCCAACGCGCTGGCCCGGCAGAGCGAGGGTCACTCCAACCTCCTCGCCGTGCTGACGCCGAATGTCGCCGTCAAGCCGGCCACGGTCATGATCACGAAGGTCACGATCAAGGGTGCGAAGCAGGCCGTGCAGATGTTCGGCCCCGCGCAGGCTGCGGTGGCCAAGGCGGTCGCTGACAGCGTGGCCGACGGCGTGATCCCCCAGAAGGACGCCGAGAACCTCGTCATCGTCTGCGGCGTGTTCATCCACTGGCAGGCCGCCGACGACAAGAAGATCTACACCTACAACTACAACGCCACGAAGATGGCGATCGCCAACGCGATGCACGGCAAGCCGACGGCTGCCGAGATGGTCGCGAAGCGCGACGAGGTCCATCCGTTCCGCGGCTTCTGAGCCCGGCTCGGTGTTCGCAAACCCGTTCGCCCGTGGCGCGGCCTTCCGCGCCACGGGCGGCGTCGTTTCGGTGCCGCGTGGTCGTGTTCGCTTCCCCTCCCGCTGGTTTCGCTCGTTCCCTCCCCCTCGTCCCGCTGTCTCTCGGCTCCCGAAGGAGTGGCTCGCCATGCCCGCCCGGATCCTCCTCCAACTCGACACCGATCCTCAGGCCAGCACCTTCGACGCGGTCGTCGCCGTCGATGCCGGCGCCGATGTCCTCCTCCGCCATGGTGGCGTGACGGTCGACACCGTCGTGCCGCTCGTCCACGGCGCGATGTTCACGCGCGGCGGTGCCGATCTCGCCTCGACGGCGATCTTCGTCGGCGGCAGCGACGTGGCGGCGGCGGAGGGGGTGTTTGCCAAAATCAAGAAGACGTTCTTCGGGCCGGTGCGCGTCGGCGTTCTCCTCGATCCCTCCGGGGCCAACACGACTGCCGCAGCCGCGGTCGTGGCCGCAAGCCGTCATCTCCCGCTTGACGATCGCGGCGCCGGCCTCACGGCGGTGGTCCTCGGTGGCACCGGCCCGGTGGGGCAGCGCGTGGCCAGGCTCCTGGCCGGCCTCGGCGTCGGCGTCACGCTCGTGTCGCGGTCGCTCGGGCGGGCGGGCGCGGTGTGCGAGCGCGTCCGGGCCGATGTGCCCGGGGCGACCCTCCATCCGCTCGAGGCCCGCAGCGCAGCCGGTAGCGAGCCGCAACTTGCCGCGGCGCTTGCACGCGCCGAACTCGTCGTCGCCTGCGGCGCCGCCGGCGTCACGCTCCTCGACGAGCAGGGCAGGGGGGTAGCGACCGGAGCACGGGTGCTTGTCGATCTCAACGCCGTACCCCCGGCGGGGATCGCCGGGATCGGGGCCGCCGACAAGGCCCGCGACGACGGCGGCCGGATCGTCTACGGCGCCCTCGGCGTCGGCGGGACGAAGATGAAGATCCACAAGGAAGCGATCCGCCGCCTGTTCGCCGCCAACGACACCCTCCTCGACGCCGAGCAGCTCCTCGCCATCGGCATGGACCTCGAGCGCGCCAAGGGGGCGTGATGCGGCCGGCGGCTGGCCCTGGCTCAGCCCTTCGCCATCCGGCGACGGATGATCCGGTCGATGAGGCGCGGGCAGAAGCGGGCGGCGAGGGCGAAGCCCTTCGCCGACCAGCCGGGGTAGACGGTTGACCGATGGCGCTCGAGCGCCGCGATGATCGCGCGCGAGGTCGTGGCGGCGTCGAGCTGGCGGCCGCGCGACCAGGCGGGGCGGTCGCCGGCGAGGAGGCTGTCCCAGAACTCCGACGCCGTCGGCCCGAGGGTGGCAAGGAGGACATCGATCCCGGCCGGAGCAAGCTCGGCGCGGAGCGTGCCGGAGAGGGAGTGGACGGCGGCCTTCGCGGCGCAGTAGTCGGCATGGAGGGGGATCGGGTGGAGGCCGAGGATCGAGCCGACGAGGACGACGGCCGGGTCGCGGCCGCGGGCCAAGCTCGGCAGCGCGAGCCGAACGAGCTCCGCCGGGGCGAAGAAATCGATCTCCATCACACGCCGTAGCGTCGCCGGGTCG
>JBIIQL010000106.1:0-8857 GCA_044342095.1 Pirellulales bacterium | reverse complement strand
GGCGGCGAAGATCGCCAAGAAGGCCCATCTCGAGGGAACGAGCCTCAAGGCGGCCGCCGTCGCCTCGGGGTATGTCAGCGCCGAGGACTACGACCGCTGGGTGATCCCGGTGGAGATGACCCGCCCCCTGGCGACCTGACGTGCGGATCGATCACCTCCCCGGCCGCGATCGGCTCATGCACGCCCGGATGCCGTACGGGCTTTGCCCACCGCGTGGTCTCCGCCGCTGCGGAGGCCTCCGCGCGGCGGAGGCCCGCGGCCGCCCGGAGGTGCGACCGCCAGCCCGCCCGGCGAACCCTCGGCGTTCGCCGCGGCGGGCCAAGGCGGCACGGCCAGGGATGGCCGTGCCGCCGTGAAGTCAGATGGCAGCGCCGGAGGTCTCGCCGGTGCGGATACGCACCACCTCGGAGAGATCGCTGACGAAGATCTTGCCGTCGCCCACCTGACCGGTGCGGGCGGTGGTCATGATCTTGTTGATCACGCCCGGGGCTTCCTCGTTGCTGACGACGACTTCGATCTTCACCTTGGGAAGGAAGTCGACGGAGTACTCGGCGCCACGGTAGGTCTCCGTGTGCCCCTTCTGACGGCCGAAACCGCGAACCTCGGTGACGGTCATGCCGCGGACACCGGCGGCATTGAGGGCATCCTTGACCTCTTCGAGCTTGAAGTGGCGGATGATGGCTTCGATCTTCTTCATGGCAAGGACTCCTGGATGGGGTGTGGGGCGAGTGGTCTCACGGCACCGATCCTCGAGACCGGCCCTGGGAGACTTGCAATGCACCCGGCGTGCCAAACAGCCACGAAGCCGTCGTTCCTCGCTGCTTCCGCTTGTTTCTGGCTCCGCGACCGTGCTCGGGAACGCCGAGGCGGGGCTCGATCCGTCGCGCCGGTGGCACAAGGTCCGCTCTCAGGCCACCCGTCAAGAGCCCGATTGGACCTGAAAACCGCGGAAACGAGGCTCTGGGGCGGCCGTCGCGCCGATGGAGCGCGATGTCGCGCCGCTGAGACAGCCGCACCGGGGGCAGGCCCTGGCTGGCTGCCGAGCGGGGCTTCCGATCAACCGAGGGATTCGGCCGGGGCGGCATCGCCTCTCGGCTCCGGTGGGCGGCGGAACACGGCCCCATCGAGCGCGTGCGACTTCATCAGCCGGTAGAGCGTGCCGCGGGGAAGGCGGGCCTCCCGGGCAGCCGCCGAGACGTCGCCGAGGTGACGGGTGAGGAGTTCGGTGAGGTAGGTGCGTTCGAAGCGGGCCACCTGTTCGGCCCGCTGGGCAAAGAAGCCGATCGCGCCCGCTTCGGCCCCGGCGGAACGCCCCGCCGCCGTGACGACATCGTCGGGGAGATCATCGACCCCGGCCATCGGCCCACGGGCCATGGCGATCGCCCGCCGAACGACGTTTTGCAGTTCGCGGACGTTCCCCGGCCAATGGTAGTTCTTCAGCACCTGATAGGCATCGGTCGAAAGCCCGGCCACCGGCCTCCCCATCTCCTGGCCGGCTCGATTGGCGAACCATTCTGCCAACAGGCCGATGTCGTCGCCACGGATCCTCAAGGGAGGGAGATCGATCCGGACGACGTTGATCCGATAGAAGAGATCGCGACGGAAGCCGCCCCGTTCGACCATCTCGTCGATCGGCCGAGACGTCGCTGCGACGACACGGACGTCGACGGCATTCTCCTGACGGGCGCCGACGCGACGCACGCGGCGCTCCTGGAGGACGCGGAGGAGCTTCGCCTGGAGCGGCAAGGGCAACTCGCCGACCTCGTCGAGGAACAACGTGCCGCCGTCGGCGAACTCGATCAGCCCCATCCGGCGGGCGTCGGCGCCGGTGAACGCGCCTCGCTCGTGGCCGAAGAGCTCGCTCTCGAGCAGCGTGTCGGGGATCGCACCGCAATCGACCGGGACGAACGGCCCCTGCGCCCTCCGGCTCCGCTGGTGGATCGCCCGCGCGACGAGTTCCTTGCCGGTGCCCGTCTCGCCGGTAACGAGGACATCGACGTTACTCGTGGCGACCCGCTCGATGACGGAATAGACCTGCCGCATCGGGGGACTCTCGCCGAGGAATCCCTCGAACGAATAGGGACGCTCGACGACCCGGCGGAGCACCTCCTCGGCGTCGCGCTGGCGACTCGTCGCCAGGAGTCGCACGAGCGCATCCTCGAGCCCCGCCTCGACTTGATCCATCGCCAGGTAGTCGCATGGCCCAGCCTGAAGACACGATCGGGCGGCTTCGACCGACGGGTGCGGATCGACCACGAGGAGGGGGAGCCGGGCATCGGCGCGACGGATCGCCGCATGGAGCGAATCTGTCGATGCGTCGGCACGGACCGTGACGATGCCGAGATCCCAGGCGTCCCGGGAGAGACTGTCGACCGCCTTGGAAAGCGACGACTCGACGCGCAGCTCCATCGGCTGGAGGCGGGCCACGAGGCGGGCATAGGGGAGGCCGGTCGCTCCGGCAGCGTCGACGACGAGGATACGCGGCTGTCGCATGGCGAATGGGGACCGTCGTCCGGGGACCGCGGACCACGCGGATAGCATCCGCCGACCGCGACTGGGGGGGCCGGGCTCTGGTCGCGCCGGCCGCCTGCCCCGCGCTCCAGCCATGGAGTATGCAGGGCAACGGCAAGAGGGGCAAATGCCCTCAGCCCGCCGCCTGCCGACGGCGCCTGGCTCTGGTACATTCGACGACAACAAAGCCCGTTCTACCGAGCCCCTCCCGACCACCGGAGTTCGCCCGCGCATGCCGATCGATCCTTACGCTGCCTGCCCCGGAGGAACGGGGAAGAAGATCAAGTTCTGCTGCCAGGATCTCGTCGGCGAACTCGAGCAGGTCGAACGGCTCCTCGAAGGAGAGCAGGTGACCGCGGCCCTCGAACAGGTCGAGCGTCAACTCGCCAAGACCCCGGGAAGGGCCTGTCTCCTCGCCACCCGGACGAAGCTCCAACTCGCCAACCGGAAGTTCGCCGAGGCGGCCGCCGGCTCCGCCGAGTTTCTCGCGGCGTTCCCCACCAATCCCCTCGCCCTCGGGCAGGCGTCGGTGGCGGAGGCGATCAATGGTCGGATGCAGGAGGCGGCCGGTCTCTTCGACAAGGCCCGTGAGGCTGCCGGCAGCGAGATCGGCCCCGAGATGGAGCGGATCGCGGCGACGCTCGTGCAGGTAGCCGCCCAGACCGGCCACACCGGCTTCGCCCAGGGGATCGTCGAATGGCTCACCGACGCGGGCATCGGCTCCCCGGAAGACCGGCACATGCTGGCTTCGGTGGTCGGCTCGGCCGGTGTCGCAGCGGCGCTGCGGGCACGGGTTCCTTTCGAGAGCTGTGCCGAGGATTCGCCGTGGCGGTTCGAGTTCGACATCGGCCTCAAGGCGGCTCGCGAGTGGCGGCTCGGCAAGGCGCTGACGACGTTCCGCAGCCTGAAGAAAGTGGCGGGGCAGAGCCCGGAAGTGTTCACGAACCTGGCCCGAGTCTGTGAGCTCCTCGCCCTCCCCTACGAGGCGGCCGAGGCCTGGACGACCGTGGCGAAGCTCCGCCATGCCGACCACGATTCGGCCGTCGAGGCCACGGGCCGGGCGATGGCCCTGGAGACCGAGGCCGATCAAGACCGCTCTCCGGTGATCCCGCTGATCCGCGTCGCCGGGCCGCTCCCGGCCGAGGTCGCGTCGGGCGACGGCCTCGATCTCCTCGAGGATCGGTTCCGCAAGGATGGCAGGCTCGAGCCTGCCCCCTTCGAGCGCTCGGAGTGGGTGTCACGCGGCGCCGTTCCCCCTCGTTCGGTGTGGAGGGTCTACGATGCCGGCACCGACGCCCCCAAGCCGGGCCGACTGCTGGCGACGCTCCTCGTCTTCGGCCGCCAGACCGACCGCGAGGCCGAACTGGTCCTCCAGGGCTTCCAGCCCGATGTTCAAGACGCCGAGGGTGTCATCGCGGGGCTGACGACGGTCACGTTCGAGCGTCTCCAGGACGGCGGGAAGCTTCCGCTGGCGACGCCGACGACCTGGCTCCTCTCGACGCAATTTCGCATGGTGCCCCCCGCCGTGTCCGCCACCGGTACGCCCCCTGGGGAGCCCGGCCCGCTCGATCTCCTCCTCGACGTGCAGCGCGAGGCGCTCTGGTCGCGGTTTGACGCCCTCTGGCCCGATACGCCCCTTCCGGAACTGCTCGGAAAGACACCCCGTCAGGCGATCGCCGACGGTGATCCCCGCGTCGAGGCGTTGATCGTCGAGGGGGAGGCGACCAGCCGCCGCTCCGACGCCACCGCGGCCTGGATGAGGATGCGGGAAAAGCTCGGCCTCAAGGCCGCGTCCCCGATCGACTCGGCCAATCCGCTCGAGTCGGTGCCGCCGATGCGGTGGCACCGCGTGGCCCTCGAAGGACTCGATCGGGCCGAACTCCGCGGCCTGTTCCTCATGGCGGCGGATGCCGGATTCGACCTGGCCGCCGAGCGGGGCGCCACGGCGATCGTCGCCCGCCCCGACGCGACACCGGAAGAGCGCTGGGAAGCCCTCTCGTTCCTCGAGGAGCGAGCCCAGGGAAGCGTCCGCAAGCTCGAGATCATCGCCGAATTGCGAGCGATCATCGCCGAGCTCAAGGCCAACGACGGCATGGTCGACGTCACCGAACTGAGGATCCGCCTCCAGCGCGGCGATCAGACCGAGACGATGCGACTCCTCGACCATCTCCGCCGCGAGCACTCGCGCGACGCCCGGATCATGGAGGCGGTCGCAGAGGTTCTCATGGAGGCGGGCATCGATCTCCCCGGTCTGGCTGCGGCCAGGGCCGGCGGCGGCGCCCCGGCGGCGCTCGGTGGCGCCGGATCGCCCAGCGCCGGAGCCGCGCCGGCCGCATCGGCCGGTGGCGGGATCTGGACTCCCGGCGGCGGCGGTCCGGCCGCTCCCCAGGGAGAGAAGAAGGCCATCTGGACCCCCGGCAGCTGACATGGATCGCGAGGCGTCAGCGATGGCGCGGGCCCTCGAACTGGCCCGCCGTGGTGAAGGATTCGTGGAACCGAATCCGCAGGTCGGGGCCGTCGTGCTCGCGGCCGACGGCCGGGTCGTCGGCGAGGGATGGCACGAGCGTCATGGCGGCCCGCATGCCGAGGTCGTAGCGCTGTCCGCCGCCGGAGAGGCGGCCCGCGGCGGCACCCTCGTGGTGACGCTCGAGCCCTGCTGCCACCACGGCAAGACTCCTCCCTGCACCGATGCGGTGATCGCGGCGGGAATCCGCCGGGTGGTTGTGGGGGCGGGCGATCCCTTTCCGGCGGTCGCCGGCGGCGGGATCGCGGGCCTGCGGGCCGCAGGCATCGAGGTTGAGAGCGGGATGCTGTCTGCCGAGGCCGAGCGCCTCACGGCGCCGTTTCGCCGCCTCGTCACCTCGGGTCGACCATGGGTGATCGCCAAGTGGGCGATGAGTCTCGACGGTCGGATCGCGGCCGCGAGCGGGAAGTCGAACTGGATTTCGGGGGAAGCGTCGCGGGGCGTCGTCCATGAACTCCGCGGCCGGATGGACGCGATCCTCGTCGGCATCGGCACGGCCCTGGCCGACGATCCGCTCCTGACAGCCAGGCCTCCGGGGAGCCGCGTGCCGCTCCGCGTGGTGGTCGACTCCGCGGCCCGGCTGCCTCCGGGGAGTCGGCTCGTGCAGACAGCCCGGGAGGTGCCGATCCTCGTCGCCGTCGGCCCCGATGCACCGGAAGACCGGTTGGCAGTGCTCCATTCGCTCGGCTGCCGCATCTGGCGGGGGGCCGAGGCCGACCGCGACACACGGCTGGTATCGCTCCTCGGCCATCTCGGCGGTCAGCGACTGACGAACCTCCTCGTCGAAGGTGGGGGGGGAATCTTCGGAAGCCTCCGCGACTCAGGCCTCATCGACGAGGTGTGGGCCTTCCTGGCCCCGAAGCTCCTCGGCGGATCGCGATCGCCGGCGGCGATCGGTGGAGAAGGGGCCTGGATCGTCGACGAGGCTCAGGGGATCGCCGTCGAGGGGGTCACCCCGCTCGGCGACGATCTCCTCATCCGCGGCCTCGTGAGGCCAGCCGGGGCCTGAACCCGCTGCCAGCCACAGTCCCGCTGCGAGCACCCAACTCGCTACGAGCCTCTGCGAGCCCCCAGCCCGGCGCTCCCTCAAGTCAGGGCGTCGGCGCTGGGGCCTGGATTCCCTGGAGCGCGAGGAGATCGCGGACAGCGGCCTCCACCTCGGCTTGCTTGGCAGCCGCCTCGGCCTCGGCCGCGGTCACGGCCGCAGCCGCGGCCTCCACCACCTTTGCCGCTTCGGCCAATGGCCCGTCCATCTCGGCTGCCGCGGCGACGAGCGCCGGCATCTCGGCCTGCCGCTTTTCCATCATCGCTGCTGTCTCGGCCACCTGCTTCTCCCAACCGGCCCGTTCGGTGGCCAGGGCCTCCATCCCCTCCCGCAATCCCTTCACCTGGGCCGCCTTCGCGGCCAAAGTGTCAACGAGGAGCTTGTGGGCAGCGGCGAGTTCGGCATCGCCGGCGACGACATCAAGGGCGGCCTTCGCCTGCCCGGCCGCCTGCTCGAGCATGCCCGTGGCCTTCGTGATCGTGTCGATCGTTCCCTGCTGGGCGACGATTTCCTGCTGACGCTTGGCGATCTTCTCGAGCAGCCCCGCATGCTCGCCGGCCGCCGCAGCGAGGGCCGCCGTCAGGGCCTCGATCGCCTTGACGCGTTCCGCCTTTTGGCCCTCGATCCCACGGCGGGCCTGTTCGTCGGAAGCCATCTTGCCACGGGCCTCGCCGATCCTCGTTTCCACCTGGCGGACAACCTCCTCGCGTGAGGCCACCACGCCGGTGAGTTCGGTGTATCGCTGGACAAACGCCTGCTCTCCCTGCCAGCGGGCGAGATCGGCCCGGGCGGCGTCGAGTTGTGTCGAGAGCTCCGTCACCTTCGTCGCCGCCGCCGCCGCCGAGGTCTTGAGGGCCTCGAGGCCGGGCGTCATCTCGGCGACCTTGGCTGCCATCTGGTCGGCAACGGCCTTCGCCTGATCACGCTGGGCGGCCGTCTCGACGAGTTTCTTCTCGCCGTCGGCCATGCGGGTAGCCGAGGCCATCAATTCGGCTTCCCGGGCCGCGATCGCCTCGCGTTGGAGGCGGAGTTGCTCGCCGGCCTGCGCCATCGACTGCTTCGCCCCTTCGTCGGCCGGATTCTGCGCGACCGCCGCGAGCGACTTGGCTTGGGCCTCGACGAGCGGGACGAGGTCGCGGGCTGCGGCCACCGCGGCATCGGTTGCTGTGGAGTAGGCCGCCGCGGCCTCCGTCTTCGCCGCCATCGCCGCGTCAAACCCCTTTTGCATCTCGGCGAGTTGAGAGTCGGCTCCCACCTTCGCCTGCATCAGACCGTCGAACGCCTGCTGCATGCCGGCGAGTTGGCCGGCGACTTCCGCCGCCGCTGCCTTCGCCGGCTCGACGGCCGGAGCCCGCTCACTTACGGCCTTCTCGGCGGCAGCGATCCGCGCGGCGATCGGCTCGGGATTGCTCGTGATGCCGGCGAGACGGACTCCATCAGTCGCCTTCCAGACTCGGATCTCCCCCGTCCAGTCGCCGACGATCACCGAGTCGGTCTCGTCACAGAAGGAGACAGCCAGGCCGAGATCGGCACAGGCGTCGAAGGCTTTTTGTTGATTGCCGTCCTGGGCCCAGAGCTTCGGCTGCTTGTCGCGGCCGATGCTGACAATCCGGCCGTCACGGGTGAACTCGAGGGAGGCGACGCCCCCCCCGTGGGCGTTCCAGCTCTTCACCTGCCCGCCGTTCTCCATCTCCCAGAGGCGGATCGTGCCGTCCTCGCTCCCGGTGGCGAGGAGGTTCGAATCCCCCCGCCATGACACGGCCGTGATCGCCGCGGTGTGGCCGGCGAGGGTGAGGTAATCGCGCCCTGTCCCCGACTCCCACACCATCACGCCGCCGTTCCGGTCGCCGGTGGCCAAGAGGACGCCGTCGGGGCTGAACCCTGCCGCCGTCACCCAGTCGGTGTGCTTCTTCATCTCGTGGAGCCGCTCGCCGGTCTCGGTCGAGTAGATCCGGACGACCTTCTGCGGACCGCCAAGGGCGACGAAGCGGTGGTCGGAGCTGATGTCGGCCGCGAGGACGGTATCGAGTTCGTCGCCGATCTCCATGACGCGACGGCCACTGTCGACGCTCCACACCACCACCTTGCCACTGGCTCCCCCGCGGCCGCCGCCGGCGAGGACGAGGCTGCCGTTGCGGCTGAACTGGAGAACCTGCGGCCGCCCCTCGGGGAAAGGGAGAACGCCGGCGAGTTCACGGGTGTCGGTGCGGTAGAGGAGCACCTGCTTCTGGCTGCAGACGGCCGCAAGGGGCGCCCACGGGCTCGTCGCGATCGACGTGCAGGCGTTGAGCGAGCGGGTGTGGACGGCCGGTTCGAGGGGGAGATGAGCCGGAAGGGGGACCGTCGCCGGACGCTCGGTTGGCGCCGTATCCATGGCGAGGTTGAACTTCTTCTTCTTCGGTGCCGCCGCCTTGCTCCCCTTGTTCTCGAGGATCCCGCCGTCGATCCATCGCTTCAAAATGGCCTGCTCCTCCTCCGGAATCGGCGGGGAGTCGGGGGGCATCTTCGGCTCGTCCTCCTGCGTGACGAGACGGTAGAGATAGCTCGCCGACGCGTCCCCGGGCTCGATCGAGCCGCCGGAGCCGCCGCCCGCCATCAGCCCGGTATAGGTGGTGATGTCGAGCCCGCCGGCCTTCTTGTCGGGGTTGTGACAGCTCCCGCAGCGCTGGCGGAGAACCGGCAGCACGTTGTCATCGAACGTCAAGGCCTCGTCGGCCGCGGCGATCGAGCCGGGGACGAATGCCGCCCCGAAAATGACGGCCGTCACGAACTGCAAA
>JBIIQL010000105.1:0-8901 GCA_044342095.1 Pirellulales bacterium | reverse complement strand
AGGCGTCGTCGGCCAGATACATGATCTTCTGCGGTGCCCCCCCGCATTTCACGGCGGTGTTCGGCACAGTGAACAGCGCGGTACCGCCGCTGAAATCGCGGATGCACTTCCAGGTGTATTCCACGTGCTCAAACGAGTAGTTGCTGCACACACCATCCCTACCGACGGCCTCTTTGAGACCGGGGATCGCGCCCCAGTCGATCTGGATCCCGAGGGCCACGACGAGCCAGTCGTAGGTGAACCTTTCGCCCCCCGCGAGAACGACGGTCTTCTCTGCGGGAAGGATCTGAACGACCCGGTCGCGCACCCACTCCACGCCCTGGGGAATGAAGTCGATCTCGCGGCGTCTGCTCGCTTCGGAAGGAAACACGCCGCCGCCGACAAGCGTCCACAACGGCTGATAGAAATGGGAGTCGGACGGCTCAACGATCGCGATACCGAGGGTCGGGTCGGCTCGGCGGAGGCGGGCGGCGACGCTTATGCCGGCCGTGCCGCCACCGAGGATCAGAACCGGACAATGTCGATTCGGGGTTCCAGCCATGAGCTTTTCTCCTCGCCTTGGCGGATGACGGTATTCGTTATGTCGAATCCTAACGACACGTCGATACCGTCGTCAACTTCGCCCTCTGTTCCGCTGCAGGGCAGTGCCAGGAGCCGGCCGGCGGTTATGGGCGGCGGAACCGAAGAAGGTAGTTCTCGTTAAATTGCTCGACTTCAATCTCCTCGACAAACACGAAGCCCGCCTCCTCGATCTCCCCCCTGACCGCATCCTTTCCAGCCCGAACGTGCGAGAGGAGCCATTCCCTTGACTTCCCCGGCACCCGGTCGAAGTCGACGACGACGAGTTGACCACCGGGCCGGAGGGCCTCGTAGATCGACGCGAGCATCGCCGGATACTCGACGAAGTGGTGATAGGCATCGCAGACAAAGGCGTGCGTCACCGATCCCGGTACCAGACGGGTCGAATCGGCGGTAGAAAGCACGGTGGCAACATTGCCGAGCCCCTCCTTGCGCACGCGACGTTCGATGAACTCGACAAGCCTCGACGAGATGTCGACCGCGTAGACGCGGCCGTCAGGTCCGACACGCTCGGAGAAAGGCTGGAGGTACAGTCCGGTGCCGCTGCCGATATCGGCGATCCTGTCCCCAGGTTCGAGACGCAAGGCGGCGATGATCTCCTTCCTCGCCGTAAACACCTCTCGGCTCTCGATCTCCAACTTCGCCACCCAGGCATCGGGGTCGAGAGCGGGATCGAGGAAATCACGGTTGATGTCTTCGGCTGTGGCCGACTGCGGATCCGGCGGACCGGCGACCTGCGGCCGCGCGTCGTCGGAGACAGTCACGGCCAGCAGGATGGCAAGCCCCATCGGCAGCGCGACGCGAAGACACATTTGGGGGGGAGACTGACTGGGTCGAACACGAATGCCGTGTGTCGGGCGAGAAATGGCACGCATGACGGGCCTCCAAAGGTGGGACGTAGCTCGATAATAGGCCTTGCCGCATCGAATCGGGGGACGCCGTGATGCTGGTGGCGCGCCGCCCTTGTCCTCCCCGGCCATCACGGCGAAATGCTCCACGGCAATCATTTTACGCCGACCGTTGAGTGGCCTCTGGACTCCTTCGGCGCAGGATCCCGGTGAGTTCGACGAGCCCCAGTGGATGCCCGACCGGCGTGAGTTCCGCCGGCCAATCCCAGCGTTCGGCGGCGAAGAGCCGACGCATCGCGCCTGGAGCGCAGGCGAAGGGGGGGCCTGCGGAGGCATCAGTCTGCATGAACGCTGCTGCCAGACTCCCTCCCGGCACCAGCCAGGAGGAGAGACGTTGCTCGTAGTCCTCCCAGCGCTCGGGCGGGAGGGCGCAGAGACACGTCTGCTCGTAGACCGCTTCGAACTGTGCGGTCGGCTCCCAGGCGCGGATGTCGGCCTCGACGACCTCCGCCCCGAGTCCATCCTCGGCGAGCCTTGCTCGCAGCGTCTCCACCGCCGCCGGAGCGTAGTCGAGCCCGGTGACACGGAAACCGGCTCGCGCGAGTACCACGACCTCATGGCCCCGCCCGCATCCGGGGACGAGGATCCGGCAGGGCGTTAGCGCACCCGAGCGGAGCCATGCTTCGAGAGCCGGGCTCGCGTGACCACGGTCCCAACCGGTGGTCCCCGCCTCATATCGCCCCTGCCAATAGCTGCGGTCGAGCACGGGGGAGGGGACGCTTCGGCTGGATGGAGAGGGATCGTCAGGCACAGCGGTGACTCCTGATTCGTGGAGCAGTCAGGATACCGCGGTGACGTCCAAGCGGTTCGTCCAACATCCCCGACTTCCCGCAACCCGACCGCCCACGTGCTTCCTCCTCGCCGCACGCCCTTCCGAGCCCTTCATCGGCTCACGCCCACCCTGCTCGAAGACATCGGCGAACCTCTCGAACCCTGCGCCAGCACACCTCGGCAATCGCACCAGTCTTGGCCCAGAGGCTCCTCACGGGCGGTGGCGTCTCAACCGGTGGGCCTGGCGAGCGGATGAAAAAAGCCCAACGCCGATGTTCGTAGTTCTCCACGCCGAAAGATTGCCAAATCACCGCGCGTCAGGCGGCCCTCGACGTGTGGATGGCCCGCGCTTCCCCGATTCCGTGACGCGGGTGATGGTCAAATCCACGAATTGGGTCCACTCTGTGATCTGAGCACTGCCAACGGCCGCCGATCGAGCGCTCCGCGGCGTGAACGGAGGTCCTCGGGATGCGGTTCGGGGTTCGGGGGGCACATCCGGCGTCATGATCCCCAGGTCGCGCGAGGAATCGGCCGGGATTTTGGCGATCGAGAGTGCGCCGACTTTCGCCAATGGGCTTTGAACTACCGAGGTTTTAGTTCGCAGGTGGTGCAGTTGGGCGGCGCGGCGACCGAGGTGGAGCCCGACACCAGCTCCGCGCTTGGGAAAAACTCGGTATACGGCGGTTCGCAGCACGCAGCCCAGCCTTCGCCATCGCCCACCCCACCCTCATCGAGCCACCATAGCGATACCTCAGTCGAGCGTCCTGCGGAAGGTCGACGCGCGGATCGATAGACGGCTTGCGCATGGACGTCGACGCGCTACGATCAATCCATGATGAACCTCAACCCAAGCGCCCCGTCTCGCGGTCTGGCGGTCGGTTCCTCGGAGGGCTTTCAGGGGGCGACCATCAGTCGGCCCCTCTGTTGCTCTCTCCGCGCCCATGCCCGAAGCGCGGCGGCAGCCATGCTCGTCGCCCCGCTCGACTCCGGCCCGTCCTTGCGGCGACTCTCCGGGTGGACCGACTTCGCCGACACGCTCGCCGACCTGTGGCAAATGTGCCCCGCCGCGATGCCAGTCGTGGTCCGGATGGCCAGGCTTGCGGAGACGATCCTGGGGGAGTGTTGCCGACGTCAGCGGAGGTTCGTCATCCGCCTGAACGACCAGATTGGGGAGAACCAGGCCATTGACGTCCTGCTCCACGAATGGGGGCACGCGCTGGCCTGGAACCACCTCCTCGACCGGCTCGCCAAGTCCCCCGACACTTCACCGGAGGAGTTCGAGCTGGCGAGTCATGACGAGGCCTGGGTGTGCGCCCACGCGCGGGTCTGGGGGGCGTATCTGGCGACCATGCGGGAGGTGGATTGAGGAGCGCCGTCGCTCAAGACCGGGGGTTGCGCCCCGCATCAGCTACCACCCGGGCAAGGACGGCGGCGCGGTCAGGCTCCGAGATTTCCATGCCGGCCACGAGGAGGACGGCCCGGGCGACCAACAACGCCGGAATTTGCATCGCAACGCGGTATGCTCGAGAACAGTGACAAGATTGGAGGGCACTCCATGACACCCACCAGCAGGCAACAAGCAGGCAAGGCGGCATTGATCTGGGAGTTCTCTCGGGCTCCCGTCGAGAATGCCAGCGTCGGCATTGGCCTCTGGATGGCTCTCGAGCTCCACTGGATCACCGTCGGAAGCCTGTGGCTCGTCGCTTTTGTCGCGATTGATTTCGTTGTTCGATGTGTTCGATATCGCCGTTCCTCAGCAGATGCACCGGGAGTCCATGCTCTGCGGTTTGAACGATCGTGGCCAGGGCACTCGTGCCATCGGATCGAGGCGAAGAGGAACGGCAGGGCGACGAACCGCCCCCTGCACCCGAGCACGTTCTCGGGCGTTGATCAAACGAAAGCCTTCCTCGCGCGTGCCGGGTGATGGCTGCCGTTCGGTTGCAAGCTTCGCGCCATGCAGATCATCCGAACCCACCGCCTCGACCTCGTCCCGGCGACCTTGGCCCTGGTCGAGGCAGACATCGAGTCTCCCGAGGCCCTCGGACGCCTGCTCGGGGCCGTCGTGCCTGCCTGCTGGCCTCCCGGCGAATACGACCGAGCGGCGATGGAGTTCTTTCGTGATCGGCTCTCCGAGAGCCCCGAAGCGGTCGGCTGGTACGGCTGGTATGCGGTCCAACGTTCGGTCGAGCCCCACGGCTCCGTCCTCGTCGGTTGTGGCGGCTACCTTGGCCCTCCGGGCGCCGACGGTGTTGCCGAAATCGGCTACTCGATCGTGCCGGAATCGCGGGGGCTTGGGTTCGCGACCGAGATCGTTCACGCGATCGTGGCGCGAGCCTTCTCGAAGCCAGGAGTCGTTCGTGTCATCGCGCACACATCCTCGACGAACCTCGAGTCGGTCCGGGTGCTCGAGAAGTGCGGCTTCAGTCTCGTCGGCCCGGGTACCGAGCCCGGGACCGTCCGGTAC
The DNA here is from genome assembly GCA_044342095.1 of Pirellulales bacterium. GTDB lineage: Bacteria > Planctomycetota > Planctomycetia > Pirellulales > UBA1268 > QWOP01. The sequence goes on along the minus strand of JBIIQL010000105.1, from coordinate 4,179 downwards.
GCAACCACCAAGCCAACGAGCTAACCCCGACAGGTAGCCGCGACGGTCACCCAAGTGCCCCTGTCAGTCGGCGGTCGTCAGCTCGTAGCAGACGATCTCCTCGGCATTGCGGAGATAGAGCCGGTTGTCGACCACCACAGGATGATTCCACGTCTTGTCGCTGAGGGCCTCGACTTTTCCGAGCTCCTCATGCCCCTTGGGCGTCGCGCGGAGGAGGACGAGCTCCCCGTTCTCGCTCACGACCACGATCAGGCCGGAGTCGGCGAGTAGCAGCGCCTGCCCCTTGGCGTAACGCCCCCCCTTCCACTTCCGCTTGCCATCTTCGAGGCCGATGCAGGCGAAGATCGCATTGTCGAATCCATAGATGTTGCCATCGTGGATCAGGATGTCGTTGTAATCGGGTTTCATCTCCAGAGAGGTCCACAGCTCCTTGCCCTGCAGGCCGTTTTCGTCCGCGGAAAACTCCACGAGCCGGGTGCCGGTGCCCAGCCCCGCAGGGATCAGCAGTTTGTTGCCGTCGATCACCTGCGCCTGGCAGGCTCGATACCCTTGGTGGGCAAAAGCGTAGTCGCAGACGCTCTTGCCGGTGGCCGGCTCGAGGAGATGCGCTCCGGAGTTCGAGAGGAGGCAGAGAAGCTGCCGATCGAGAAGCGTGATCTTCTGCACGGAGCTGTAGGACATCTCGCCGGCCGGGGCCGTCCAGGCGACCTGGCCATCGGCGACATGGAACGCGACGATCCCCTTGTCGCCCTTGCCTCCCGCATGGACGACGACGAGGCCGCCGTCCACGCACGGCGAGCAGGAAAAGCCCCACATCGGAGGCTCGGTCCTTCCCGAAGCCTCCTTCAGATCGGCCTTCCACACAAGCGCCCCATCGACGGCGTTGACGCGCACGAGGACCCCCTCGGCGCCGAGGGCATAGATCGAGCCATCAGCGAGCGTCGGTGTGCCGCGCGGCCCGAGCCCCCCGAGTGACTCGAAGAATCGCGACGGGGTCGCAAAGGACCAGATCGGCTGCCCGGTCTTGGCGTCGTAGCACGACACCACCTCGTCCTCCAGGCGCTGTTCCTGGGTGAAGAGGCGATCGGCACCGACGACGAAGGAACTCCACGCCGGACCGATTCGATGGCGCCAGATCTCCCGGGGCGGATGGGCGTTCCAATCGCCGTCGAAGCGTCGCCCGGTCTGCGCGCCGTTGCCCTGCGGCCCACGGAAACGGGGCCATGGCGCCCCCTCCAGGGAGGCGAGCAGCGCCTGGGGATCGACGGGGGCGTCGACCGCGGCTTTCTCAGCCTGGCGGATCTCTTCATCCGCCAACTGCTCCGCGGTCGGCTTCCAGCGCCAGTCGACCCCGAACGAGAAATCGCCCCACACGCCATCGGTGCGGACGAGGGCCGAGTGCGCCGTCGCCAGCAAGGCCAAACCGACCGCAAGCCAGGTGCGCCGCAGGGAAAGCATGCGACCGGAGAGGATGGCACCGATCGCAAACGCCGCGATCGCCAGCGGAATCGTCATCACGACCAGGAGCGGCCCACGCATCGACGGATCGCAGATCACCTGCTCCAGCGCCACGCCGCCGACGACGCCCAGCACGCCCAAGACTCGCTCGAACCATCGCGCTCGGCTGGCCAACACCCACCACAGCATCACCACCAAGCCGATGAGAAACGGGCCGAAGGAGGCGACCATCCAGATCATCGACGGGGCGTTTGGAACCAGCGTCGGCACGAATCGCATCAGCGCCATGAGGGGCACAAGCACGATCGGAATCCACACCCGCAGCGGCCGCCAGCGAGCGGGCCTGTCCATGTCGGGGCAGGGCTGTGTCACCTGGGGCTCGGCCGATTCTAGGGTCGTTGACATGGGCGGAACTTCTCCGTGACTTTCTCGAAGCGCGACCGAGCCAGCGGTCGCGTGGGCCGGGGACGCGCGCGTCGCTCTCGGGTGCGGGGCAGGATAGCAGACGAGCGATCCAGTGCCCCGCGGCCATCATCGCGGCGACGAAATGCCCGCGAGCCTCCGAGCCTCGGAGCCAACGATCAGCAGCCACGCGCAGCCGGAAAGGATCCCGATCCGGTTCGGCCAACCCACAGGCACGTCTGGACCGAAGACGCCGCCGGACCGGGCGGCGAGCGTCGCGATCGACACGAATGCCACGAGGAAGCCCACCGTGACGATCGCCGTTGCCAGCGCCACCGCGCGCCGGGCCGGTCGCCACGACTCCGCCTGCAGGAGCGACGCACTCACCATCCACGTGCCGACGATGCCTGCCAGACCGAGACTGCCGCCGAGGTTGTGCATCCGCCCGCCGTCGGTCGCCATCTCGGGAGGAGTCGTGATCGAATCGGAAACGTACAGCCCGGCCACCACCGTGCCGATCGTGCCGACGAGAAACAAGGCCATCCCCATCCATCCGAACACGCCACGGACGGCCGGCCGCACGGCGGCGAGGATCGCCACATTGCTCCCCGCGAGGACGAGAAAGGCCGCCTGCATGAGCCAGCCATGGCGACCGATCTCGTACTCACTGATGAAATGCCAGGAGGGATCAAGATCCGCCTTGAGGAGATGGAGCGCGGCCAGCAGCAGGAGGAAGAGGATGGCAAGCCCCATTGACAGGGACGCAGCGCCAGGAGGGGAAAAGAATCGGTTCATGATCGACCGGAGACTGGAATGGAAAGGCTGTCGGCCGCCACATCCGGCCGACAAACACTTTAGCCAGTGGGTTTTGGGCGCGGCGGGATCGGCTCGCGTGGCTGCCCGGGCGCGCGGCACGGATTGCCGATAAACCGGGCGGTTGCGGCCGCGGAGGCCGCCGAACCCCCGCGACCGCAGGTGACCAGAACCGGTGAATCGGCCGAAAAAATGCTCGTTTCGTCCGCGGATCGCCCGATTTCCGTACCGCATGCCTTCTGGCACAGCTCTTGCACACCTGGAACGGCTGCCGGTTCGACAATCGGCTGCCATGGATCAGGCCACTTCGGAGGTGGCCCCCGTGGCGTTCTGGTTCAACCTTCTGGTGTCGAGCGATGTGTGATCCGAGTCTGACGGCGCCGTGTGGCGCCGTCGCGTTCCCTCTCCCGCGTTGCGGGGGACGTGCGATCGTTTCCTGACCTTCGCATCGGCCCCTGTCCATCCCCGCTCAGCCTTCGGCTGCGGGGTCTTCACGCGAGAGGATTTTTCATGGTTCGTCAGTCGCTTGCGGCGGTCATCGCGACCGTCTGTCTGATCGTCTGTTGTCCCGGCAGTTGGGCCCAGGTCGCCGTCGAGGAACCGCCCGTTGCCATGGCTGCAACCCAAGCCGTCGCCGCGCCTGCCGCGTCTCCGGCCCACTTGGCCGGTACGTATGACACCGGTTCGACCGCCTGGATCCTCGTGAGTGCGGCGCTCGTGTTCTTCATGATGCCTGGCCTCGCCCTCTTCTACGGGGGCATGGTGCAGGCCAAGAATGTCCTCAACATGTTTCTCCTCGTCATGGTCTGTATCCCGATCGTCGCCATCGAGTGGGTGGCGTATGGTTACAACATGGCGTTCGCCGTCCCCTCCGCCATCGCCCTCGACGCCGGCGTCGGGCCCGACGGCAAGGAGCTCCCCAAGCACAGCTATCTCGGCTGGGATCCAGGCCTCGTGTTCATGAAGTCGTTCGCCGAACTCGGCGTCGACGGCCAAAACGCCTACGAGCGGATCGTGACCAGCGGCGACACGGTCGAGGCCGCGCCGAACGGCGTGCCGGAACTGCTGTTCGCGATGTATCAGATGATGTTCGCCATCATCACGCCGGCCCTGATCGTGGGCGCCATCGCCGAACGGGTGAAGTTCAGTGCCTGGTGCCTGTTCACGGTGTTGTGGGCGACGATCGTCTACAACCCGGTCTGCCACTGGGTCTGGAACGTCAACGGCTGGCTGTTCCAAAAGGGCGTGCTCGACTTCGCCGGCGGCACCGTCGTCCATGTCCTCGCGGGCGTGTCGGCCCTGGCGCTGCTCCTCATCCTGCCGAAGCGGCGCGGCTATCCGGGCGCCCAGTTCGTTCCCCACAGCGTCGGCTGGACGCTCATCGGCGCAGCCATGCTCATGGTCGGCTGGTTCGGCTTCAACGCCGGATCGGCGATCGCCGTCGGCAAGGATTTCCTCCCGGTGGCCGGCGGCGTTGCGGTGCTCGCCTTCGCGACGACGGCGATT
>JBIIQL010000103.1:0-8953 GCA_044342095.1 Pirellulales bacterium | reverse complement strand
GCCCTCCCTGGCCTTTTCGGGCTTGGGCCGCCGCATCCAGCGGCGGGACAGTGGCGATCCGAAGCGAAACGGGGCGAGGTCAGCGATCAGCCCCCCCGGGCCGCGCTGCGGTCGGTGCCGGGACGGACGTCGAGTTCGAGGCCGTCGTTCTCGCCCCGTTCCAGCCGCTCCCAGGCGATTCCCCCCATGGCGGCGTTGTCGGTACACAACTCCCGCGGCGGAATGAGCACATCGACGCGCCGTTTCTTCCCGAGGCGCTCAAGCGCCTCGCGCAGCGCCGTGTTGGCCGTCACCCCTCCTCCGACGGCGAGGACGCGGCACTTCGTCCGGGCGAGGGCGAGATCGACTTTGGCGAGGATCGTCTCGACCACGGCCTGCTGGAACGACGCCGCGAGATCGGCGAGGGCGAGGCCTGTGGGAGGGGGCGTGTCGTCGGGGGCACCCGGTGGCCTGACCCGGTAGCGGAGAGCGGTTTTGAGGCCGCTGAAGCTGACATCCATCCGCTCCCGATCGGTGGAGAGCGGCCGCGGAAAACGATGAGCGGTGGGATTCCCTCCGGCCGCGGCCCGTTCCATCGACGGTCCGCCGGGGTAGCCGAGGCCGAGGAGCGCGGCGGCCTTGTCGAAGGCTTCGCCAGCGGCATCGTCGATCGTTCCCCCGAGCCGCTCGAGCTCGAGCGGCGAACGGAGATGGAACAGGGATGTATGCCCACCGCTGGCGACGAGGCCGACACACGGGTAGCTCATCCGTTCGCCGTGGGCCAGTCGGCAGGCATAGAGATGGGCGGCGATGTGGTCGTAGCCGACGAGGGGACAGCGAAGCACGGCGGCAATCCCCTTGGCGGCCGACAGGCCGACCAAGAGCGAGCCGACCAATCCCGGCCGGACGGCGACGGCGACGGCCTCGAGGCTCTTCCGAGCGACACCGGAGCGGGCCAGTGCCTCGTCGATCACCGGCACGATCCGTTCGACGTGGGCCCGCGAGGCGAGTTCCGGAACGACTCCCCGCCACCGTGCATGGAGTTCGTCCTGGCTGGCGACCACGCTCGAGAGCACGCGACGCGATCGATCGATGACGGCCGCCGCGGTCTCGTCGCAGGTCGTCTCGATCGCCAGGAGTGGCACGGGAGAAAAGCTCCAGGATGGAGAGGGGGACGCCGGCGGGGAGGCGTCCGTGGATCAGCGGTCCCGGCGCGTGTCACCTGTCGGCCCGACCGCCGTCAATAGTCGTACCACATCCCGATGCCGGCCCGATTCTGGTTCTTGTAAACGAACTCGTACTGCGGATCGGCGCCATAGAGATACTCGAAGCCGATCCGGTAAAGCTTCTCACTGCGGCGTCCACGCCATGCCCAGCCGGTCTGGACGCAGACATTCCCCCCCCAGTCGAGCTCCTGACGGGAGAAGCCGTTGACAGCAAGGAAGGGAGCTCCCCGTCCCCCGGTGGGGCGGGCCTGGATCAGTTCGACGCCCCCTTGGAATTCCCACGGCTCGGCCCCTCCCGCGGTGAAGAACGCCCATCCAGCTTCGCCGTAGATCCTCATCCAGTCGTAGAGGTAGTAGGAATTGCCCCACACGATGCAATCGCGGACATAATTGATCCGCGGGAACGTCGGGTGCTTGAGCATGAACTCGTCGCCGAGGTGGGCACTGTTGTGGTAGTAGGCGAGTTTCGTCTGCCACCGCCCCACCCCGTAAACGACCGGGATGCCGAAGCGATAGTCCGCCGATCGCAGATCGCGGTCATCCTGGGGATCGAGCCGAACGAAAGCCGCGCCTTCGATCTGCACCTCGAAGCCCTGCGGGTGGACGACCGGATCGGAGCCATACCGGACGATCGACGCTCTCCCGCCAAGCGTCGAATCCCACAGCCAGCCCTCCTGCCCGGTGGTGGCATAGGGGGGCGGCGTGGTGTCGTCGTACCAGACGGTGCCGAAGCGGGACTCCTTCGGGCCAGCGAGGTAGCTGGTGTAGATGAGGTTGTTGGGCATGATCTGCCACGACCACGGCCGCGGCGCCCACAAATCGTCGAAGCCCTCCGGAAACGCGGCCCCCGGGATCAGATAACCGTCATCGGAGGCCGAGGGGAGGGGCTCGTAAGGCATGTCGAGGACCACCGGTCCAGTGCCCCCCACGGGCGGGAGCGGATCGATCCCGGGGAGCCCTGGGGAAGACGCCCTCGGGAGCGAGTTGGGCATCGCCCCTGAAACCCCCGGATCGTCCAGCGGCGGGAGGCCGAGCCCCGGCGAGAGCTGCGGCGACGGCTCCGGTGGCAACGCGGTGCCGACGGGCGGGGGCAAGCGGAGCGGCGTTTCCGGGGACTGGGCTTTCGCCCCGGCCGCCATCCCGATCATGAGCGCGCAGACCGGGAGCCAGCGGGTCGCCAGGGCGATCCAACGGACACGCGGAGGGATGGGATGGAAACGCTTCATGGATCCAACGGCGACCATGACGGCAATGGGCCTGCCGGCGTGGCTGGTGCCATCCCGTCAGGCGGGCTCGGCACACCGGCCGACTGTAGGGATCAGGCCGAGTTCGACTCCAGAGAGATCGGCATCGATCGGCCGGGACACGACCCTGAAAACGATCCTCCGAGTGGCATTCCGCTCCCCTCCCCCACCCCCGCACAGCCGCGGAAAACAGGGTAGGATGGAACTCGGCCGGGCCTCGCGCATTGCCTCATCTTGGCGAGATGGCCCCGGCTCCATCCCCTGCCGGTCCTGCCCGTCCCTCCTTTGCTGACTCGAGCCCATGGTCACCTCACCCGATCCCGCCGGCCCCCGGTCCGATTCCCCGCCATCCCCCCAGCCCACCGAGGCCCCCGGGGCCGGCGAGGGGATCGCCACGGCACTGGGACGGATCCCGAGCGGGCTGTTCGTGATCAGTTGGCGGGATGGCGAAGCCGACCGGACGATGCTCGCCAGTTGGGTGATGCAGGCCGGATTCACCCCGCCGTCGGTCTCGGTGGCAGTGGCCCCGACCCGCGACCTCCTCGCTGCGATCGACCGCGGCCTTCCGTTCGTGGTCAATGTGCTCGGGGAGTCGCAGCGGGGCCTTCTGTCGCGATTTGGAAAGCCGTCGAATCCGGGGGAAGATCCTTTCGCCGGCCTCGAAACCCTCCGCACCCCCGGCGGCACAGCGGCCCTCGCCGCGGCGGCGGGCTGGATCGAGTGCCGGGGGACGAGCCGGGCGGCCGCCGGAGACCATGTGGTCGTCGTGGCGGAGGTCGTCGGAGGGGATTCCGGATCGGCCGGAGCCCCCCTCGTGCATGTGAGGAAAAATGGGTTACGTTACTGAGCCGGTCGGAAACTTGTTGGGGGATGGGTGACGGTGGGGCCGACCGGGCCCCGGGACGTCGACGTCGGTCTCTCCGCGCGTCATCCCGAACTTCCATTCAATCGCTTCGTTTCTCACGCTTCGTTTCTTCAGGGTGGAAACCATGTTCACGCGACGGCAGATGACCCTTTCGGTGGCGTGCCTCCTCGGCTTGGCGGTCGGGTGTTCGCCGGAGGCCAAGAAGGCTGGCCCCGATGCCACGGGGGGCGGCGGCAAGACCGGTGGCCCAACGAAGCGGCTCATCTTCCTCACCAATGGTGACGACCCGTTCTGGGATGCCTGCAACGCCGGCCTCCAGGAAGGAGCGAAACTCTTCGGCATCGAGTCGAAGGGCCTTGTTGCCGTCATGGAGAAGAACAACGGCACCGCCCAGGGGCAGATCGAGAAGCTGCGGCAGTTCGCCAGCCAGTCCGACATCGCTGGCGTGGCGATCTCCGTCATCCAGGCCGACAACGCCGCGATCGTCGAGGAAATGAAGAACCTCGCCGCCAAGGGGGTGAAGGTGATCACCGTCGACAGCGACGTCGACCGGGCCCGCTTCCGTGATGCCCGTCCTTATTACATCGGCACCGACAACATCGTCGGCGGCCGGCTCCTCGGGGCCGCTGCCGGAAAGATCCTCGCCGCCCGCAACGTCACCTCCGGCGGCTACGTCCAGTTCGCCGGGTTCACCGACGTCGACAACGCCCGGGCCCGGATGGACGGCTTCAAGGAGGCGGTCGGCGGCGCCTACAGCGAACTCGACCGGATGCCCGACGGTATGGAAGGGGCAAAGGCCCGTGACAATGTCCGCACGGCGATCACCAACCACGCCGACCTCGTGGCCCTCGTCGGTATCTGGGCCTACGACGCCCCGGCGATTGCCGAGGTGGTCAAGGAACGTGATGTCCGTGCCAAGACGACTGTCGTCACCTTCGATGCCCAGGCGATCGCCCTGGAGCACATGGCCAACGGCCTCATCGATGCGATGGTGGTCCAGAATCCGTTCGAGATGGGGAGCCAGACCGTCCGGCTCCTCGTCGCCATGCTCGGCGACGACAAAGCCGTCATCAAGGACATGTACCCGGACCTCGGCACCGACAACGGCGACATCTTCACCACCGGCCTGCGGCTGATCGTTCCCGACGAGGGCTCGCCGATCAAGCAGGGGGAGATGCCGGCAGACATCCCCCACGAGTTCAAGACGCTGACCGAGTTCCGCGAATGGCTCACCCGGTACGGCCTGACGAGCTCCTGAATCCGTTCGCGTTCCCGGCCCCAGCCCGGCCCCCTCACTCCATCGACCGGCCATCCGTCCCGGGTGACCGGTCATGATCCCTTCGCTCGCATGACGCCGCCGAAAGCTCCCCGATCTGCTCCCGCTGCCGAGGTCGCGACCGCCTCCCCGGCCGGTGGCGTTGCGCCCCGCCTCCGCCGATCGGCCTGGTTCGGATTGCGGCCTGCCGAATGGGCCCTCGTGGCGGCGATCGTCGTGGCGGTGCTCCTCACGGGGCTGGTCGACTCCAACCACAGCTACTTCCGCCTCCCCTGGCAGAGCCTCACCGACATCCTCCGCAACACGGCCCTCCTCGGGATCTTCGCCCTCGGGGCGACGGTGGTGATCATCGCCGGCGGGATCGACCTCTCGTCGGGCTCGATGATCGCCCTGTCGGGGACGATTGCGGCGACGACGATGCTGGCGCTTTCGCCGAAGGAGATCATGGCGTTCAAGGCGGTGGGGCCGGTGGTGGTGGGAGTGGGGGTTCTTGCCGCCCTGTTGACCGGGTTTCTCGTCGGCACGCTCCACACCTGGCTGATCACGGCCGTGCGTCTGCCGCCGTTCATTGCCACCCTCGCCACGCTCGTCGGTTTGAGGAGCTTCGCGCGGGCCTTGTGCGAGAGCTGCACGCTTGGCGTCGTAGGGACCAAGAGCGCCCAGATCAACGTCTCCGATCCGATCTTCAAGACGATCCGCGACAATGTTTGGATCCCCGTGGCGGTGTTCGCCCTCCTCGCCTTGTTCACCTGGCTGCTCCTCACGCGCACCGTCCTCGGCCGTCACATTCATGCCCTTGGTGGGAATGAACAGGCCGCCCGTCTGGCGGGGATCCGCACCGAGAACGTGAAGTGGTTCGCCTACTGCTTCGGCGCGATGACGGCGGCGCTGGCCGGGCTGTTCTATGTCGCCAACGAATCGGTGGCCGCGCCGGTGAACCAGGGGCGCGGGCACGAGCTCAACGCGATCGCCGCGGCCGTCGTCGGCGGCTGTTCCCTCTCGGGGGGCGTCGGGACGGTCCCCGGGACGGTGCTCGGGGCAATATTCCTCCGCGTCGTGATCGACGCAGTGTCGAAAATCATCAAGACAGGCGCCGACGTCTACGAGGGGTTGATCGTCGGGGTGGTCGTCGTGATCGCCGTGACGTTCTCGCAACTCGGAGCCCTCGCGAAGGGGGGCACGCGGCTCCTCCCCGGAGCGCTCGGCCTCTGTGCCATCCCCACCCTCGCGCTGCTCGCCGGTGCGATCGCCACGATGACGGCCGGCCGCAACGGCGGCATCGCCACCGGCCTCGGCGCCCTGTTTCTTCTCGGTCTTCTCCGCGTCTGGGAATCACGCCGAGCCGCCACGTGAGCCAGCGCCCCAACCGGCATCTCCTCCGATGACCACCTCCCCGTTCGCCGTGCGCATGCTCGGGATCACGAAGCGCTTCCCGGGGGTGGTGGCCCTCGACGATGTCACGCTCGAGGTCCGCCGCGGGGAGGTCCATGCCATCTGCGGGGAGAACGGTGCGGGGAAGAGCACGCTCATGAAGATCCTCTCCGGCGTCTACCAGCCCGACGCCGGGGTCCTCGAGGTCGACGGCCGCGACACCCGCTTCACGGGGACGCGCGACGCCGAGCGTGCCGGGATCGCGATCATTCACCAGGAATTGGCCCTCGTCGAGGATCTCCCGGTGGCGGCGAACGTGTTCCTCGGGCGCGAGCGGCGCGGGGCGCTCGGCCTCCTCGACGACCGCTCGATGGCGGCAGAGTGCTCGTCGCTGTTCTCGCAGCTCGACTGTGCCGTCGATCCCGGCGACCGCACCGGCAATCTCCGCGTCGGCGACCAGCAGCTCGTCGAGATCGCCAAGGCCCTGTCGCTCGATGCCTCCATCGTCGTCATGGACGAACCGACCAGCGCCCTGACGGAAGTCGAGTCGGCCCGGCTCGAGCGGACGATCCAGCGGCTCGTTGCCCAGGGGACGACGATCCTCTACATCTCACACAAGATGGACGAGGTTTTCCGCCTCGCCGACCGGATCACCGTCCTCCGTGACGGCCGGCATGTGAAGACGGTCGAGCGGACGGCCACGAACCCTCGCGAGATCACCGGCTGGATGGTGGGCCGCGATATCGCCGGCCACGATTTCCACGGCAGCAGGCCGCGGGGGGAGAAGCTCCTCGAGGTCCGCGGGCTCTCGCTTCCCTGGCCCGAGCATCCCCGCGGCTACCGGCTCAAGGAGATCTCGTTCGATCTCCACGCCGGGGAGATCGTCGGTATCGCTGGCCTCATGGGCGCGGGGCGGACGGAACTCCTCGAGGTGCTCTTCGGTGCCGGCGACGACACCTGGAGCGGAACGATCGAGCTCCGGGGCGAGTCGGTGCGGTTTCGCCATCCCCGCGAGGCCTGCGAGGCCCGGGTGGCGATGGTCACCGAAGATCGAAAGCGGCTCGGTCTTTTCCCCGATCTCGACGTCGCCGGAAACGTCACCCTCTGCTCGCTCGAGGAAGCCCTCAGGAGCGGCCTCCTCAGCCGCACCGCCGAAGAGCGATTGGCCGCGGGGCCGGTGCGCGACACGGGGGTGAAGACGCCCGGCCTCCATGCGGCGATCACCGGTCTCTCCGGCGGCAATCAGCAGAAGTGCATCATCGGACGATGGCTGCTGACGAAGCCGGAGGTGCTGCTCCTCGACGACCCGACCCGCGGCATCGACGTCGGCGCCAAGGCGGAGCTCTACTCCCTCATCGACGGCCTCTGCCGACAGGGGCTCGGGGTGATCCTCACCTCGAGCGAGCTCCCGGAGCTCCTCACCCTCGCCGATCGAATCCTCGTCCTCGCCGAAGGACGGCTGACGGCCGAGTTTCCTCGCGCCGAAGCGACCGAAGCGAGGATCATGGAAGCGGCCACCGCGGGCTGAATCGCCGATCGCTTCAGGCGCCAACGTAGCGGGCGACGAGCCCCCGGGCCCGAGCCTCGTCGCGCGTCCCGGAGACGATGGTCCGGCCGTCGGCGAACACCGCCAGTTCGATTCCCTCTTCCAGTGCGACGCGGACGATCCACCGGTTGGCGACGACGCGTCCCACGCCGGCCATCCGCGCGGAAAAAGCACCGAGATCGATGCCGGCGAGGCCCGGGCCGGGGGCGATCTGGACGGCGTCGCGCCCGCAGAGCACCGTGGCCTGCGCTCCGGCCCTCCCCTCGAGCCAAGGGAAGTCGTTTCCCCGGCAGGTCGGGCAGCCGGCGTCAGCGAGCGGCGCAAGATCGACCGTGCGCCACTGGTTGTCCCACAGGTCGCAGACGAGGAGGCGATTGCCGACGGGCGTTTCGGTGCCGACGATGATCTTCATCACCTCCGCCGCCTCCACCGCTCCGACGACGAGCGCCACCGGCCCGACCACGCCGGCGGTGTCGCAGGTGGGGAGGGCCCCCGGGGCGGGAGGATCGGGGACGAGGCAACGAAGGCAGGCGGATTTCCCCGGCAGCACCGCGAGCACCCGTCCCTCGGCGCCGATCGCGCCGCCGTGGACCCATGGGATCCCCTCGCGGCAGGCAAACTCGTTGAGGAGAAAGCGGGCCTCGAAGTTGTCGGTGCCGTCGACGATCACATCGACGCCGCCGAGGAGCCGGGAGACGCTCGAGGGAACGAGGTCGGCGACGATCGGCTCGATGCGGCAGGCGGCGTTGATGCGTTCGAGGTGCCTGGCCGCCGCCACCGACTTGGGGAGCCCGGCCGCGACATCGGCCTCCTCGAAGAGCACTTGGCGGGGAAGGTTCGAAAGCTCGGGGACGTCGCGATCGATGATCCGAATCCGGCCGATCCCAGCGCGGACCAGCGTCATCGCCACCACCCCGCCGAGCGCTCCGCAGCCGACGAGCGCCACGTGCGCCGCGGCCAGCCGCTCCTGTCCGGCCGCGCCGATCGGCGCGAACCGAACCTGACGGGAATAGCGATCGGGATCGAAGGGCATGCGTGATCTCCGGACGAGGCGAGTCCCGACGGCGCTCAGGTGACGAGATACCCGGCCCAGTCCCACGGCTGGTCGCGGAGATCGGGGAGGGCCCAAGCCGCCAACCTCGCCTGGAGCCGGTCGCACGTCCCCCGGGCCATGTCGGCTGGCGGCGGATCGATCCCCCGGATCGCCGCCACGAGGGGGATGGACGGCGCACGTTGCCAGGTATCGTGCGGCACGCCGTCCTCCGGCAGACTCACGACGAATAGGTCGATACCACGGACGGGCACCGGCGGCGGCTGAAGGCCGTCGACCTCCAGACCGAGGAGCATCGTGCCACGCCGCCTGCCGACGGCGACGGCGACGTCGGCGAGGCCAGGGGAAAGGACGACGAGGAACACCGACGGATGCGCAGACCAGCCTTCGAGATG
>JBIIQL010000638.1:0-2506 GCA_044342095.1 Pirellulales bacterium | reverse complement strand
ACCTCGATTCCCCCCGCAATCAGCTGCTTGAGCGCGCCTGCCAGGCCTGCCTGATCGGTCGCGGGGCACTCGACAAGCCCGCCGTCGCGACGGGCCTCGACGAGCCGCCAGCCGGGTCGGCTCTCGACCCACTCCTGAAAGGCGGCCGTGTCACCGGCGACTCCCACCTGCACGACGAAGCCCGCTCCGCCGGTGACATCCGGGGCATGCTTGAGATCGTCGGCATGCCCCTGGAAAACGAGCGAGCCGGAATCGATGAACACCATCGCATCGCACATCTCGGCCAGCTCGCTCAAGATGTGGCTGGAGATGAAGAGCGTCTTGCCGCGGGCCGTGAGGAGCCGCACGAGGTTTTTGAACTCGAGCCGCGCCTTCGGGTCGAGACCGGCAGCCGGCTCGTCGAGGATCATGAACTCGGGGTCGGGGAGGAGCATCCGCCCGAAGCAGAGCCGCTGCGACATTCCCTTGGAGAGCTTCGCCATTTGCCGGTGGGCGAGGGGCCCGAGGTCGGCAAACTCGATCACCTCCTCGATCCGCTCACGGCGCTTTCGGGCGGAGAAGCCGTACGACCGGGCGAAGAAGTCGAGATACTCAAACACCGTCATCGTCTGGTAGGTGCCGAGCGCATCGGGCATCCAGCCGACGAGGCGGCGGATCTCGCGGGGGTGCTCGACGACATCGAGGCCGTCGACGACGACCCGCCCCGACGACGGATCGTCGAGCGTGGCCATGATCCGCATCGTCGTCGTCTTGCCAGCGCCGTTGGCGCCAATGAAGCCGACCGCCCCGCCGCGCGGGATCGTGAACGAGAGATCGCGGACGGCATGGACCGAGCCGAACAGCCGATTGAGCGCCTCGACCCTGACAAGCGGAGCGGGGGGGAGCGGCGGCGGAGTGCAGGCCTCGGGGAGGGACATGGTCAGCGGCCCTCCGTGCGAACGACCGGCCCGACGAACCAGGCGTCGTCTTTGGTCCACCGGATCGCGTCGAGCGTGGCAATGGCCACTTTCCGTGGCACGGCGGCCTCGGCCCAGGCATAGCCTCGGGCGTTTGCAAGGCGATGGAAGGCCCGGGTGAACGGTGGGGAGCCGTTGCTGAGAAACTCGCTTTGAACCGGGCCAAACTCCCCGTCGCCGGCCGGCTCGAGGCGGCGGCGTTCACCGGCGTCGAGGGGCCCAGTCTTCCACCAGCGTCCGTCGTCGTCGAGGAAAAACATCCGCGCGAGCGGAACATCGAGGCTCGAGAGCACTTCCGGGGCATCGGCGGCCCCGGAGACTTCGATCCGCCCCCGCCCTGGTCGCACCGCCTGGAGCGTGAACGCCTGATCGGAGCGGCTCGAAAACCAGTCCCCCGAACGGCGTTCGTCGTTGACCTCGACAAACGACCCCGCCGATCGCGACATGCCAGTTGTGGAGATACCGGCCGAATCGGTCGGCTGGGGAAGCATCCAGGAGGGCTCGCGGATCGGGAAGGAGCGTCCGAGGAGAATCCCCGTCCGGCTGAACTGCTCCTGGAGGACGGCCATCGTGTTGCGCTCGGGATCGAGGAGGACGAGCGTCCGCCGCGCTCCCGCGCCGCCGACGCCGTCGCGGAAGAACATCAGCCCGAGCAAGAACGCGGTGGCGACAAGCGAGATCACCGGCGTGGTCCAGAAGATCCGCGACGGCCGACCGCGCCCTGCGAACAGCACGATGTTGACCGGGCCGGCGATCGTCGCCAGAAGCGCGAGGAAAACGAGAATCGCTGCCACTGGCAAGTCGCGCTCACCAAAGCCCCCGCTGCGGCCGAGGCTGGCGCCCGACCAAGGGAGATCGGCCCAGCCCGCGGGGCGCTCGATGACTCCGGCGAACTCGTCGGCCTGCGGGTCATCGGGGGAGGAGGAGCGAAGAGCGCTGTCGGCCAGCGGAATGATCTCACCGGCCCCGACGCGCCGGTGGCCGTCGGCTTGGCGAGCCGGCAGACCGAGCCGGTCGAGCCGTTCCCCATCGGTGTCGGCGGTGAGGAGAATGGTATGGCCACCCAGCGCGATCCACTCGAGCATCGCCCGGCGTGCGGGGGCCGGCATCGCCGTCCAATCGTCGTCGGTGAGAACCAACTCCCGCAGTGTCGACCACCCCCGCCAGTCCTCAGGCGCCGTTGCCGGGTCGACCTCCGATTGCGTCAAGTCGCTCGAGAAGCCAGGCCGACCTTCGAGCAACCGCTTGCCGGCTGCGGGGGTGACCACCCGCCGAGGCGTATCCGCCACGGTTGCGGTCGATGGGAGGCCTGAGGATGACGTCACCGCCC
This sequence comes from Pirellulales bacterium, assembly GCA_044342095.1. Taxonomy (GTDB): domain Bacteria; phylum Planctomycetota; class Planctomycetia; order Pirellulales; family UBA1268; genus QWOP01. The sequence continues at coordinate 220 of JBIIQL010000638.1, read as the reverse complement.
CGAGCGACTGCCACGTCTGATAAAGCTGACAATCGATCTCGCGCCGCGGTCCGATCCCCGGGGAGGCATTGATCATGAGCATTCCCGCGGCGTAGTACTCGGCGCTGGGAGCCTGTCCAAATGGCCCTTTGCCGACATACACCGTCGAGCGGACGGTGCTGCCAGGGGGAGCGACGATCTGTGCTCGGGGAGCCGTGACGAGCGTGCCGTAGCCAGCGCC
>JBIIQL010000102.1:0-8983 GCA_044342095.1 Pirellulales bacterium | reverse complement strand
ACGGAAACCCCTGGAATCGCCCCCCCTCGAGCCGCTCGACGACGGTCGCCGACGTCGGCCGCGTCGTCGCTTTGACCTCTCGGTCGGCAAACCACTCGAAGTGCTTCCCGGTGAGCTCGAAGTTGGCCGTCCGAACGAGGCGGCGGCCGCTGCCGTCGGGGGCGGTGTCGCGGCCCGTCTCCTCGCCGAGCACCTTCCGCCCATCGGCAAGCTCGAGGAGTTCGAGCGGGCGGGGCCAGAACGTCACCACGCCCTCCGAGACGATGTACCCGAGAAGACCGATGATCATCGCCATGGCGAGGGCCAGACAGCCGCCGGTGAGCCAAACCCAGGCCTCGCCGTGGGCTGCGAGCGCGGCATGCGTCGATCGGCGGCGACGGGCGCGGAGGGAATCAGAGCTCATGCGACCTCCGCCGGAAACGTTCGCGGATGATCTCGGCGACGGTATTGAGAACGAACGTCAGCGAAAACAGCGTCAGGGCGGCGAGGAACAGCACCCGATAGTGCGCCGAACCACGGGCCGCCTCGGGAAGCTCGGTGGCGATCGCGGCCGAGAGCGTCTGGAAACCGTTGAACAGGCTCCAATCCATGATCGGCGTGTTCCCCGCCGCCATGAGCACGATCATCGTCTCCCCCACGGCCCGGCCGAGCCCGATCATCACCGCCGAGAAGATCCCGCTGGTGGCGGCGGGGAGGATGACGCGGATCGCGGTCTGCCAGGGGGTTGCCCCGGCGCCGAGCGAGGCACTCCTGAGATGATCGGGGACGCTCGAGAGGGCGTCGTCGGCGATCGTGAAGATCAGGGGGATGACCGCGAAGCTCATTCCGAAAGCGACGATCATCGCGTTCCGTTGGACATAGCTTCCGAGGAGCCCACCGCGGGCATCGAGGCGAATCGCATCGAGGAAAGTCCCGGCGGCCAGCGCCAGCGCGATCGTCAGCAGCACGCCGCCGACGAACACGAGGAGCGACACCAGGGCCGCGCCGCGGGGTGTCCAACCGACACTCACGTTCCGCAGCCACGGATTCACCAGGCGGCTGCAGACCATCGTCGCGGCGATGGCGGCCACCGGCAGGAAGGCGAGCACCCAGCCTCCCAGGCCGCTCCCTCCACGGCCGTCGAGCCAGGCACGCAGGTCGCCGCCGAAGAGAAGGCGCTCGAGGAGCGGCGCCACCAAGGCGCTCGCAAGGCAGCCGGCCGGTAGCCCGAGGCAGCCGATGACCAGCAATCGCCAAGCCGCCAGCCGCATCCGCGTGCCGGTGGGAAGCAATTGCCAGAGGTTGGCCCCGAGGAGGAGCGTGACGGGGACGACGAAGAACCCGGCGATCACCGGGGCGAGCCCACGCTCCACGAGGGGAGCGATCACGAGCCCGGCCATGAAACCGAGGACGACGCTCGGCAAGCTCGCCATCATCTCGATCAACGGCTTGATCCGCGCTCGCCATGACGGGTGGAGGAACTGGCTCGAGAAGATCGCGGCAAGGATGGCGACCGGCGTCGCGAACAGCATGGCGTAGAGCGTCGCCTTGATCGTGCCGATGACGAGGGGGAGAAACCCGAACTTCGACTCGAAGGTCTGGTGGCCGGTCGTCTCCCAGGCATGGACCGTGCCGGGGTAGTTCTCGTACCACACCGGTCCAAAGAGCGTGCCGGGGGAGATCTCCGGGTATCCGGCGTCGAATCCCCACGACACGATTCCCTGGCCGTCGGCCGCCAGGAGCGTCGTTTCGCGGGCCCCGAGCGCGAGCATCCGCGGCGTTGCGGCGAGGCGGTCGGTCGCCACGGCGTTCACCGTGAGGACAGTCGTGCCAGCCGTGGAGTGGAGGAGACGGACGCTTCCCTCGGCATCGGCGGCCGCGAAGAGCCGCGAACGGGGCGAGGCGGCGAGCGTCGTCACGGCCGCGGGCCGCCCCGCGTCGGCCGCGGGGAAAGTCTTGGCGGCGACGACGGCCAATCCGTCTTCCGCGGTGGCATCGGCCTGGCGCGAGGTGAAGAACACCCGCACCACGCCAGCTGCATCGCCGACCGCCAGCGCGTTGCCTCCGAACAACCGGACGACGGCGGTGACATCGGCGCCCCCTCCGGCGTCGAACGACTCCATCAGCAACGGCTTGTCGATCTCGCGGATCGAGTAGCGGCGTCCACGACCATCGGCGGCGATCACCCAGAGCTGATCGCCGAGTTCGGAGAGCCGCAGATGGACGCGCCGCTTCGGTCCGTCGCCTTCGCCTGCCGCCTCGGCCGGGATCGTGGCCCCATCCCGCTTTGTGACTTCCTTCCCGGTCAGCATGTTGCGTTTCGTCGATCGCCGCTCCACCCGGATCGCGCCGGTGTCATCGACGGCTGCGACGAGAGGGCCGCCGGTCAGTGGCGTGACGTCGACATCGACGATTCCACCCGTGAGCTCCTTCGTCGGCTCACCTGCCGCCGCGGTGACGACCCGGATCTTCGCCCAGCGATCGACGGCGCTACGGAGCACCGCTCCGTCGACATCGGGAAGGGCCTGGCCGACCGCGATTCGCTGGGCATCCTCCCCGACCTCGTCGGTCGGAATGAACGTCGATTCCACGCCGAGCGTCGCGGTCCGAAACGATCCGTCGCGAAACCCGACCACCGCCAGCGCACTCCCCGGATGAACCCGCAGCGTCGTGGCGCCGTCCAGAGCGGCCCCGGTTTCCCCGAGGGGTCGATCGAGCACCACCGCGCCGTCGGTGAGATCGAGCAACCGCATCCGCCCGGCAGCGAGGTCGAGATTCCAGGCGATCTCGCCGGTGTCGTCGGTGCCGATGGCCATCACGGGAGGAACGTCGGCCCCACCGTCGCCGGCCGCATCGAACGAGGTCTTGGCAGGCCCGCCGATCGACGCCGGGCGGAACAGCGGCAGGGCGACGGCGAGGAGGAACACCCCCATGAGCAACACCGCGGCGATCGTGCCGATCCCCCCGAGCGTGATCACCGCACGGGCGAACGTGTCACCGAACCGTACGCCCGGGCGGGTGGTACGACGGCGGGCACGGCCGGTGAAGCTGGGGTCAGGATTCATTCACCACCCCGGCGGCGGGGCGTCGTCACGTCGGCGGAAGGGATGGGGCAGTGGCAACCGGCACCGGCAGCGGAGATCACGGGGCGGAGACACCGACGCTGCCGAGGGCCTCGGCGGCGACCACGCCGGTGACCGGCAGGTAGCCGTCCTTCTTCACGTCAGCCTGACCGCTGGCACTGAGGACGTAGCGGAGGAACTCGCGCCGCAGCGGATCGAGGTCGGCCCCCGGCTTGTGGTTGACACTCAGGTAGAGGAAGCGGGCGAGGGGATAATCGCCGCTGTAGGCATTCTCCGGGGTGGTCGTCACCGGCTCACCACCGGTCTTCATGGAAAGCGGAACGGCGCGGACGTCGGCCGTCGCGTAGCCGATGCCGCTGTAGCCGATCCCCGCCTCGTCACTGGCAACCGCCTGGACCACCGCCGAACTCCCCGGCTGTTCCTTCACCGTCGGCTTGAAGTCCCCCTTGAACAGGGCGTTCTCCTTGAAATAGCCGTAGGTGCCGCTGGTCGCGTTGCGGCCGTAGAGGCTGATCGGCTTGTTCTTCCATTCCCCCTCGAGGCCGAGGTCGCCCCAGGTGCGGATGTCGGCCTTGGCACCGCCGTTGCGGTTCTTGGAGAAGATTGCATCGACCTGCTCGAGCGACAGGCTCTTGATCGGGTTGTCCTTGTGGACGAAGACGGCGAGCATGTCGATCGCCACCGGCACGACCGTCGGGGGATAGCCGTGCTTCTCCTTGAAGGTGTCGATCTCCGACGGCTTCCAGTCGCGGCTCATCGGGCCGAACGTCGCCGTCCCCTCGGTAATCGCCGGAGGCGCGGAGGCAGAGCCCTTCCCCTCGATCCCCTCACGGACCCCTGGGTAGGACTTCTTGAAACCCTCGACCCACAGCGAAACGAGATTGTTCATCGTGTCGGAGCCGACGCACTTGAGCGTCCCGGCGACCTCGCCGCCCACTTTCTGGTAGGGCTTGAGTTCGGGATCGACGTCCTGAGCCCGGGCAGGCGCGGCGGCGACCGTCAGGCTCGCTGCGGCGAGGCAGGCAAACCCCAGGGACGACAGCGACTTCAACCGTGCATGCGTGGCGAGGGAGGACATCCGACGACTCCTGGAGATTGGCCCGACGGCCTGACGAAGGCCCGATCCGGCGACCGAGGCAGTGTGGAAGGGAAGTGTGAGCATTTCGTGAGCGCCCCCGGGGCCACGGAATCCTCGCAATTCAGCCCGGAGATCTCAACCGGGGAGGCTCCCACCGGGCCATTGCCCCGCGGTCTTGCCGCTCCCTCAGCCATGCCGCCGGCCGTCGCCGGACGGCCGGGTGGGGGCGAAGCCACGCCGAAGCGTGTTCTCAGTGACCGTCCGGGGGAGGGTGAATTGGAGGAGATAATCGGGTCCCCCGGCCTTGCTGCCGATCCCCGACATCCGATAGCCGCCGAAGGGCTGCCGGGCCACGAGCGCCCCGGTGATCCCGCGGTTGAGGTAGACGTTGCCCGCCTCCAGGTCGCGTCGGGCAAGGTCGAGGTTGGCGGGGCTGCGCGAGAAGACGCCCGCGGTGAGGGCGTAGTCGGTGCCGTTGGCGATGGCGATCGCGTCCCGAAAATCCCGCGCCCGAATGACGGCGAGGACCGGTCCGAAAAACTCCTCCTGACCGAGCGGCCCGGCCGGATCGACCGCGGTGAACACCGTCGGCCCGACGAACCATCCGCGCTTGCCGATTTCACCGACATCGACGGCGACGAGCTCTCTGGCCGCGGCACGCCCCGCGTCGATCGCCCTCCGCACCCGATCCCGCGCCTCCTCGTCGACGAGCGGGCCGACGCGCGTGCCCGGCTCGGCCGCCGGCCCGACGGCGAGACTCCTCACGGCGGGCCCGAGCTTCGCGACGAAGGCATCGTGGACCTGGTCGAGGACGATGACCCGCGAACAGGCGGAGCACTTCTGCCCCTGGAACCCGAAGGCGCTCTGCACGACGGCCACCACCGCCTCGTCGAGGTCGGCATCGTCATCGACGATGATCGCGTTCTTGCCACCGAGCTCAGCGATGATCCGCGGAATCATCCCGCCGCCCCCCCGGTCGGCGATCGCCACAGCCGCGGCCCGATTGATGCCGAGGCCGACGCGCCGTGAGCCGGTGAAAGCCACGAGGCTCGTGGCGGGATGAGTGACCAGCGCCGGCCCCACGTCTTCTCCCCGACCGGGGAGAAACTGGAGGGCTTCCGGCGGAATCCCCGCCTCGACGAGGACCTCATGGAGCCGCAATCCCGTGAGCGATGACTGTTCCGCCGGCTTCATGACGACGGTGTTGCCGGTGACGAGCGCCGCGGTCGTCATCCCGGCGAGGATCGCCAGCGGGAAGTTCCACGGCGCGATCACGACGCACACCCCGCGCGGGAGGACGCCGGTGACGTTCTCCTCGCCAGGAACATCGACGGCCCGGGGCCTCGCGAAGAGGAGGGCCTCCCGCGCGTAGTACTCGCAGAAGTCGATCGCCTCGGCGACATCGGCGTCGGCCTCGCGCCAGGTCTTCCCCACCTCGTGAACCTGAAGCGCGGCCAGATCGAACCGCCGCCGGCGGAGAATCCCCGCCGCCCGCCGGAGCGTCGCCGCCCGGGTTGCCACCGGAGTGGCCCGCCAGGCAGGCATTCCCCGCGCCGCCGCCTCCACCGCACGGGTCGCTTCCGCCGCCGGCGGCATCGAGACCCGCGCCACGAGCCTGGAGGTGTCGGAGGGATCGCAGCGGTCGATGGTCGGGAACACCGCCGAGCGATGGCCATCGATCACCACCGGCACGATCGCGGCGCCGGAGCGATCGAGCCCGGCGATGAATCGCCCGAGGGCATCGGCCATCGCCCGACGGCCGCCCGGATTGGCGAAGTCGGTGAGCGGTTCATTGCGGAAGACCTCGGCCGATCCTTCCCCCACCTCCTCGACCACGACGGTATCGCGCGTGGGAAGCGGAGGAGCCGTCGACAGCGGCTCCGGAGCCGGTGGACGTGGAGGCTTGAGCAACACCTCAGCCGGCACATGCTGGACGAAACCGGCGCGGAGAAAGGAATCGTTCGACGAGTTTTCGAGGAGTCTGCGGACGAGATACGCCATTCCTGGGACGAGTTGGCCATAGGGCATGTAGACGCGCAGCCTCCATCCGGCATCGGTGACGGCCCGCTTCTCGGGGTCTCCCATGCCGTAGAGCATCTGCATCTCGAGCGACGACTTCGCCACCCCGAGATGCTCGGCGACGGCCATGCCGTGGGCGAGCGAGCGGAGGTTGTGGCTGCCGAGCGCCGGGCGGAGCACGTCTGCCTGTTCGAGGAGGTAGGTCGTCGCCGCTTCGTAGCAGGCATCCGTCTGCCACTTCCGCTCCCAGACCGGCACGGGCCATCCGGCGGCGCGGGCATGGATCGACTCGTAGTCCCAGTACGCCCCCTTCACGAGGCGCACCCACACCGGAGTCCCCCGCGTGCGGGCCCAGGCGGCGAGCTCGGGGAGATCACGGACGGTGTCGCGGAGATACGCCTGAATGACGATCCCGAAGTCGCGCCAGTCGCGGAACTCCTCCTCCTCAGCCACCGTGCGGAAGATGGCGAGCGTCAGATCCTTCGTGGCGTGGCTCTCCATATCGACATGGATCTGGGCGCCGAGTCGACGCGCCAGGCGCATGAGCGGCCGAAGCCTTCCCAACACCCGTGCGGTCGTCCCGACGGGGTCGATGGCATCGAACTGGCTATCGAGGGCGGAGAGCTTGAGGGAGACGTTGACGCGCGGCATCGCGCCATCCGGCCCCTGGTCGACGCGCGGATCAGCCGCCCATCGGTTCGCGACGGGGGCGAGTTCGACGAGGAGTCGCTCGTAGGCCGCCGCGTAAGCGGCGGCGTCCTGTTCGCTTGTCACCGCTTCGCCGAGGAGATCGAGGGTGAATGCTCGATGGGCCTTCCGTTCGGCGAGCGCGGCGTGGGCGGCCTCGGTGGGGGTGGTGCCAGCGATGAAACGGCGGGCTTGGGCGAGCGTCGCCCCGCGCACCGCCCGGGCCGCCAGCGGGGCGAGGATCCCGCTGCGGGCGGCCTGGAGCGCCGACCGCAGCCCGGTCGGCAGCCGCTCGATCACGTCTTCCGAGAGATACTCGCGGACATGCCGGTCGAGCGTCGCCGGGTCGTCGAGCATCGGCATGCAGTCGACGAGCCGGAACAGCCGGACCTTCAATTCCTCATCCTGCGTGGCCCACTCGCTCGCCTGCTGCATCCAGTGGTCGGTGGAGAATCGCGATGGCTGCGCCGCGAGCGCCGCGGCCAGGAGACGCCCCCCGATGTGCTGTGTCTGGGCCTCGATTTGCGTCAGGTCGGCCGTGGTCAACCGCGACGGGAAGAGCGGCTCCGCGATCGTCTCGTCGGCCATGGTGAACGACTCCTGCGGGCAGGGAACCGAAGGGACGGATGGACGACGGACCGCGACGGTCAGCCGTAGACGTCGGTGCCGCGGTCGAACCCCGACACGGTCGTGAGGAGCGTGGCGAGCGACGCCGCAGCGGCCTCGAAGTAGCGGGCCCCGAGGGCGGCGGAGGCGCCGGCCGGGTCGCCGCTGCCGGTGTCGGGCTGGACCTTCGACCAGGGACGGGGGGTCCAGGCGTTCGCCTGGCGGATGCCGTCGTGAAGCCGTGCTGCCGCCTCTCCCCGGCCGGCCCGCTCCATCTCCATCCATTCCGGACGGAGGTGGAGGAGGAGCGAGGTCTCGAGTTGCCCGGCGTGATCCCCCGGGTCGGGGAAGGTAGCGGAGAGGACGTCGGGGCAGAGCCGCCAGAAATCGACGACGAGGATCGTCAGGCCGGAGGTGAGTTGACAGTCGCGGACCATCGGCTTGAAGTCGTTCCCGCCGTGACCGTTGACGATCACGAGTCGGTCGATTCCCTGCCGGGCGAGGCTGTCGGTGACGTCGCGAAGGATCGCCAGCGCCGTGGCGGTGGAGAAGTGGACCGTGGCCACCTGGTCCTGCTGCTGGGCGTTGTTGCCATAGGGGATCGCAGGAAGAACGATCACCCGGGCGCCGGCCGCGACGGCGAGATCGGCGGCTCGCTCGGCGAGCGACACCGCCTCGACGACATCCGTGCCATGGGGCATGTGCCAGTTGTGCGCCTCGGTCGCCCCCCACGGCAGCACGGCAACGTTCGGTCGCCGCGCCAGGAGTTGCGCGTAGTTGGCTTCGTGAAGAACATGGGCCCGGGGGCGTTCCCTGGGGCTCGGGCTGGGCAAGGAGGCGGTCATGGTCAGCCCTCCGGCAAGGTGTCGGGGAGGGCTTTCGAGCGTCTTCCCCACGCGTTTTGATCGACTGCAAGTCTATCCGGCGACAATGGTTGCGTCTCAATCCCCGGAACCGGAAAGGGTGGGGGGACTCGGGAACAGCGGGAGCGGATGGTAGACTCCGGCGTGTCGGCGAAGGGTTTCCATTTTGGGAGCGACCGCCGACTCCATCGATGCAGGCCGGTCGCGACGAGCGGCCGATCCGTGTGAAGTCCGCGGCCGGAAATCTTTCCTCAGGCCATGCTACCGACGCTCTCGCCTCCAGGGTCGAGCGCCGTGGGCCCGTCGTTCTTCCGGCCCTCCTCTTGTGCGACTTCGGTCATCTGGCCGCGGAAGTCGCCCGGCTCGAAGAGGCGGGGGCTGCCGCAATCCATCTCGACATCATGGATGGCGTGTTCGTGCCGCAACTGACCTACGGGCAGGTGGTGGTGGAAGCGGTACGTCGCGCGGCGAAGATACCGATCGAGGTCCATCTCATGGTGGCGGAGCCGGACCGCTGGCTCGCCGACTACGCCCGCATCGGCGCCGACATCCTCACCGTCCATGTCGAAGCCCTGCCCGATCCCGCGAAGACGCTCGACACGATCCGCCGTCTCGGTCCTCGCGCCCATCTCTCGATCAGTCCCAAGACCCCCGTCGAAGCCGCGATC
>JBIIQL010000101.1:0-8985 GCA_044342095.1 Pirellulales bacterium | reverse complement strand
GGGTAGAGGTTGTGACGCATCACGAGCGAGGGCCCGAGCCGGTCCTCCACCCGCACGAGCGTCGCCAGAGGAACCGCAGTCCGCTCGGCGTTGGGGACGGAGATCCGCTGAAGGGCATCACGGATATCCTTGCGGTGCGACCCGTCGGCCTGGATGTTGACCTGCCACGACCGACCGAAGCGATTGAAGTTGTTGACGTAGTACGACCCCAACTGGATCTGGAGCGTGTCGATGATGTCCTGCATCGTCACGCCGAGGGACATCGCCTTCTCGCGGTCGATGTCGAGGAACAGCCAAGGGGTGCTGGCGGAGAAGTTGCCGAACAGGCCGCTGAGGCGTGGGTCGCCAGCGCCTTCCGCGATCAGCGCCGTGACGGCCGATTCGAGCGTCTCCGGCCCGTAGTCACCCCGGTCCTCGACCACGAGCTTGAAGCCGGTGATGCTGCCGAGCCCGTCGACCGGCGGCGGCTCGAACACCTCCACGACAGCCCCGTCGATTCCCGCGCTCCAACTCGAGCGGATCCGCGCCGCGATGGCGCCGGCCGTCGCGTCGGGGCCGTGGCGCCGGGCGAAGGGATCGAGGAGGAGGTACATCCCGCCCCGGTTGGCGGCATTGGCCCCGAGCACGAGCGACTGGCCGGCGATCCCCAGGCTGTGGGCCACGCCCGGCTCGCGGCTGGCGAGGGTCTCGAGTTCCCCCATGATCGCCGCCGTGCGCTGCACGCTCGCCCCGTCGGGGAGCGTCACCTCGACGATGAGGTAGCCCTTGTCCTGCTGGGGGATGAAGCCGACCGGGGTCTCGGTGAGGAGCCGCCAGGTGAGTCCCAGCAGGGCGATGAACGCCACGAGGATCGGGATCGCGATCCGCAGCGACACCCCCACGAGGGCCGCATAGGCCGCCGTGATCAGGGCGAAGAACCGGTTGAAACCCCAGAACAGCCAGCCGAAGAGCAGACCCAGGAGCCGATCGACCGGATCGGGAGGTGAGCCCTTCGGCTGGAGGAGCAGCGCCGCAAGCGCGGGGCTCAAGGTGAGCGAGTTGACCGCGGAGAGGAGCGTTGACACGGCGATCGTGAGGGCAAACTGACGGAAGAACTCCCCCACGATCCCGGTGATGAACCCGCACGGGACGAACACCGCACAGAGCACGAGCGCGACGCCGATGACCGGCCCGGTGACCTCCTCCATCGCCTTCTCCGCCGCCGCCCGCGGCGGGAGCCCCTCCTCGATCCAACGCTCCACGTTCTCGACGACGACGATCGCGTCGTCGACGACGATCCCGATCGCCAGGACGAGCCCGAACAGCGAGAGCGAATTGAGGCTGAACCCCAGCCCCTCCATGAAGGCGAGCGTTCCCACGATCGCGACCGGGACGGAGATCAGCGGGATGAGGGTGGCCCGCCACTTCTGCAGGAACAGCAGCATCACGATCGTCACGAGGACGACCGCGATGCCGAGCGTCCGCAGCACCTCCCGCTGCGACTCCTCGATGAAGGGCGTCGTGTCGTGGACGACGGCCACCCGGAGTCCGGCTGGGAACCGGCCCTGGAGCCTTTCGAGCCGCTTCCGCACCTCGACGGCGGTCTCAAGCGCGTTCGAGCCGGGGAGTTGGTAGATGTTCATCCCCACGCTCGGCTCGCCGTCGAGGCGGCAGATCTGGTCGTACTGCTGCGATCCCAGTTCGATCCTGGCGACATCCCGCAGACGGACGATGACCGCGGAAGCGCCCCCTTCGCCGGCCTCCGTCTCCTTGACGACGACGTCCCCGAACTCCTCGGCGGTCATCAGTCGGCCGAGGGCCGCCAGGGGCGTTTGGAAAGCCTGCCCTTCCGGTGCAGGCTGCTGGCCGATGCTGCCGGCGGCGACCTGGAGATTCTGCCGCTCGAGGGCCAGGCGCACGTCGCCGGGGGAGACGCCGATCGCCGCCATCCGTTCCGGATCGAGCCAGGCCCGCATGCTGTAGTCGCGTTTGCCCATGAAGTCGACGTCGCCGACCCCCTCCACACGCAGCAACTCGTCGCGGATCTGGATCGTCGCGTAATTGGAGAGGAACGTCTCGTCGTAGAGCGGCCTTCCGGTCGGGTCGCGCTCGGCGGTGAGGTTGACGATCATCATCGGGGCCGGCGACTTTTTCAGCACGGCGACCCCCTCCCGCTGGACGAGCGACGGGAGGGTCGGCAGCGCCAGGGTGACGCGGACCTGCGTCAACACCTGCGCCATGTTCGGATCGGTGCCGGGCGCGAAGGTCACGATCAGCCGATAGCGGCCGTCGTTGGTGGAGAGCGAGCTCATCGAAAGGGCGTTCTCGACGCCGCTGACCTGCTGCTCGATCGGCGCGGCGACCGTGTCGCGCACCATCTCGGCGTTCGCCCCCGGGTAAACCGTCGACACCTCGATCGTGGGAGGGGTGATGTCGGGATACTGCGTCGTCGGGAGGACGAGGGCAGCCACGCCGCCGGCGAGCACCAGCACGATCGAGATCACCGCGGCGAAGATCGGTCGGGCGATGAAGTAACGCGCGATCATGGGCGTTCTGCCGGCAGGTGCCGGCGCGGTGGATCCCCCGGGCTGCCCGTCCGGTGGGCCACGGCCGAAGCGAGGAGATGGTAACAGACGGGGGTGATGAGGACTCCGAAGAGCGTCACGCCGATCATGCCGGAGAAGACGGTGATCCCGAGCGACCAACGCATCTCGGCGCCGGCGCCCCGGGCGACGACCAGCGGGAACACCCCGAGGATGAAGGCGACCGAGGTCATGAGGATCGGTCGCAGCCGCAGCCGACACGCCGTCAGCGTCGCCGACCGGGGACTCTCCCCGGCGTCGACGAGCTTTCGTGCGAATTCGACGATGAGGATCGCGTTCTTGCAGGCGAGCCCGACGAGGACGACGAGTCCCACCTGGGCGAGGATATCGATCGGCAGCCGTGCCACGGCCAGGCCGATGATCGCCGCGAGGAGGCACAGCGGGACGACGAGCACCACGGCGAGCGGTTGCAGCCAGCTCTCGTAGAGGGCCGCCAGCACGAGGAACACAAGCGCTACGCCGAGTCCGAGGAGGATTCCGGCGGTGTTCCCGGCGAGAATCTGGAGCTGGAACACTTCCGACCACTCGTAGGAAAACGATTCCGGCAGGGCCGTCGGCGCCGTCCTCGCGACGCGGTCGATGAGCGACGACCCGCTCTCGAACGGATTCGGGATGCCGGTGATCGCCGCCGCAGGAAAGCCGTTGTAGCGCATCATCATCGTCGGGCCGACGTCATCGCGTAACGTCAGCACCGTCGCCAGCGGCACACTTCCCCCCCGGTCGGTCGCCACCTTGAGGCCGAGAAGCTCCCCGGCGGAATCGCGGAACCGGGCGTCGGCCATCACCTTCACCTGCCAAGACCGCCCGAAGCGGTTGAAGTTGTTGACGTACACCGAGCCGACGTCGGCCTGAAGGGTCTCCATGACGGCGGCGACAGGGATGCCGAGGGCCCGGATCTTCGTGCGATCGATGTCGAGGAACGTCTGGGGAGAGTCGGCGCGGCAGTCGGTGTGGACGAAGGGGAGATGCCAGTCCCCCATCGTCGTCACCAGCCCCTCGGTGACCTCCTGGAGGGCCCGGGGCCCGAGGTTCGTCCGGTCTTGGACGTAGAGCTTGAAGCCCCCTGCCGTGCCGAGCCCCTTGACGGTCGGGGCAGGGAACACCCCCACTTCGGCATCGCTCACCTCCGCCCGGCACCGCTTCCGCATCTCGGCGATGATCCCCATCGCCGACGTTTCGCGTGTGCGCCGCCGGTCGTAGTCGTCGAGGACGAGGAACATCGAGCCCCAGTGGGGGGCTGTGGCGTTGTAGAGGAGCGAGGTCCCGGCGATCGTGAGCGTCTGGTCGACCCCGGGGACGTCGCGGGCGATCGCGTCGAGCCGCGAGAGCACCTCGCTTGTGCGCTGCACGGAGGCGCCGTCCGGCAGTTGGGCGGTGACGATCAGATAGCGCTGATCCTGGAGGGGGACGAATCCGACGGGATAGACGGCAGCCAGCCTCCAGGTGAGGAAGACGAGGAGGCCGTAGACCCCGAGGACCAGCCCGCCGTGGCGGAGGAGAAAGGCGATCAGCCCGCCATACCCGGACGTGAGCGCCCCGAAACCGCGGTTGAAAAGCCGGAAGACCCGCCCGAGGAGAAGATCGAGGAGACGCTCGAGGGGGTCGCGCTTCGCATCGTGGGGGCGGAGGAGGATCGCCGCCAGCGCCGGGCTCAGCGTGAGCGAGTTGATCGCCGAGAGGATCGTCGACACCGAGACGGTGAGGGCGAACTGGCGGAAGAACAGCCCCGTGACGCCGCCAATGAAGGCGCAGGGGACGAACACTGCGGAGAGGACGAGGGCCACGCCGATGACCGGTCCGGTGACCTCCTCCATCGCCTTCTCGGCGGCTTTTCGGGGAGCAAGCCCCGCGGCGATCCACCGCTCGACGTTCTCGACGACGACGATGGCGTCGTCGACGACGATCCCGATCGAGAGCACGAGCCCGAAAAGCGACAAGGTGTTGATGCTGAAGCCCATCGCCGCCATGGCGGCAAACGTGCCGACGATCGCCACTGGAACGGCCACCAGCGGGATCAGTGTCGCCCGCCAGTTCTGCAGGAAGAGGAGGACGACGAGCCCCACGAGCAGAATGGCATCGCGAAGCGTCTTCACCACCTCTCGGATCGAGTCGGTGATGAACGGCGTCGTGTCGTAGCCGATTTTGTGGGTGAGCCCGTCGGGGAATCGAGTGGCGAGATCCTCCATCTTGTCGTGGATGGCCTGCGAGCACTCGAGAGCGTTGGTGCCGGGGAGCTGGAAGATGGCGATCGCGACGCACGGGGCCCCGCTGTAACGACAGACGATGTCGTACGACGACGCGCCCAGTTCGATCCGGGCGACGTCGCGGAGGCGGACCAGCGGCGTGCCCGGGGTATCGGGATCGGCCACGAGGATCATTTTCCCGAACTCCTCCGGGGTCTCGAGCCGGCCCCGCGCCGCCACCACGAGCTGCGTTTGCTGCTCCTCAGAGGATGGTGGCTGGCCTGCGACGCCCCCGATCACCTGGAGATTCTGCTCTTTCATCATCCGCTTCACGTCGCGAGTAGAGAGCCCTCGGGCGGCGAGTTGTTGGGGGTCGAGCCAGGCCCGCATGCTGTAGTCACGCTGGCCGAGGAGGGCGACGTCTCCCACGCCATAGCAGCGGAGGAGTTCGTCACGGAGGCGGATCGTCGCGTAGTTGCTCATGAACACGTCGTCGAACCGCCCGTCAGGCGAGAGCAGATCGATCGTCATGAGAATGTCGGGCGACCGCTTCCTGACGCTCACCCCCTGCTCCTGGACGACGCTGGGGAGGAGCGGCATCGCGAGCTGAACCCTGTTCTGGGTCTGGACCACGGCGAGGTTGGCGTCGGCGCCGACCTCGAAGGTGAGCGTGAGGACGTAGAGGCCGTCGTTGGTCGACTGCGACTGCATGTAGAGGAGCCGATCGACGCCGCTGACCTTCTGCTCGATCGGCGCCGCGATCGTTTCCGTGACGACGGCCGCGTTGGCCCCCGGATAGCTGCAGACGACCTGCACCACCGGCGGGGCGATCGTCGGGAAGAGCGAGATGGGGAGCGAGCGGAGACTCACGAGCCCCGCCAACGAGATCACGATCGAAATCACACTGGCAAAAATCGGCCGCTGGATGAAGAACCGGGGAATCACGGCTCCGCTCCGGAAGGGCTCGGCAGCGACTCCGGCTTCGGATCGGCACTCGTCCCTTCCGCAGGATCCCCCGCCGCCTCGAATCGCGGGACGGCCGGGGGGGGCGGGGGAGCCTCGCCGTCCCGCGCGGTGGCCGCCGTCACGGGCTTCCCGTCACGGCAGCGCTGCAGGCCGCGAATCACGACGCTCCCCTTCGGGTCGAGCGGTTTGGCGGGATCGGTGGGCGTCACGGCGACCCACGCCCCGAGTTTTTGGCCGACGACCACCTCGCGGGCGGAGGCATTCGACGCGGCATCGACCATCCAGATGATCTTGTGATCCTGGATGTTCCCGATCGCGGCCTCCGGAACAAACAGCCGTTCTTGTGGTTCGTCGATCGGCACGCGGACGCGGCCGAACATTCCGGGGCGGAAGCGAGGGGCCACGCTGTGGCCGGGGGTCGGGTCGTGGGGATTGGCGAGCCGGCCGCGCATCGTGATCGTGGCGGTCTGCGTGTCGACCTGATTGTTGAGGAAGTCGACGGAGCAGCGGTAGGGGAACGTCCGCTCGACGTCGTCGACGAGCCCCACCATCACCGTCATCGTGTCGGGGGACGCCGGAGACCGGCCGACGCCGCCACGGAGGTGACGCCCGAGTCGGATGAAGGCCGGCTCGTCGAGATTGAAGTACACGAAGACCGGATCGACCGACACGATGGTGGCGAGGGAGGTCTGGTCCTGATTGATGAGGTTGCCGACCTGGAGTTGCGTCCGTCCGATGAGGCCGTCGATCGGTGAGGTGATCGTGCAGAACTCGACGTTCAACCGGGCCGACTCGACCTCGGCTCGGGCTGCGGCCAGCGCCCCGGTGTTCTGTTCGAGCTTGGCCGTGTGGGTGTCGAGCTCCTGCTGGCTGGCCGCTCCCTTGGCGACGAGCTTCGTGTAACGATCGACCTGGACCTCGCTGAAGCGGCGTTCCCCGAGGAGCTTCTCGACGTTGCCCTGGGCCTCGAGGAGCTTCGCCTGATAAGGCCTGGCGTCGATCTCGTAGAGCCTCTCCCCGGTGTGGACGAATTGACCATCTCGGAAGGCTACTTCGGTGAGGTAGCCGGTGATCCGGCTGCGGATGTCGACGGTGGAGACCGCCTCGACCCGACCGGTGACCTCGATCCATTCCGGGGTGACGCGGGGCTCGAAGGCGACGACGGTCACTTCGGGCACGGGGGGAGGGAGCGGAGCGGTCGCCGCCGGCGGCCGGGCGCATCCGCCCAGAACGGCGATCCACGCGACCATCGCCGCGCCGACGGCAAGCCGGGCCCAGCCGCCCTGGGCGCCGATGTCGGGATGGTGACGGATGGATGGGGCGAAAGTAGTCACGCTGGCTCGCTCGCGATCGGGGCCCTCCAAGGCGGCGGGGCACGGGGCTGCGGGCCGATCCCGAGCCCCGTCTCGGCGGAGCCAGTATCCTATCGTCCCGCTTCGCATCGCCGACACCCGAGCTTCGATAGACGCCTCACCGGAATCATCCCCATGCGACGTTTTCCTTCGACCGGCATCCTTTTCCTCCTCGCGGTTGCCGGCGCCGGTCTGGCCGGGCGTGGAAACGGCGACGAGCCCGCTGCCGCGCCCCGGACGACTCCCGTCGTCGGCGCCCCGGACCAACGGCCTGACGGGTCGGAGACCACCGCCGAGGAATTGCAGGCGAAGGAGGAGACGCTGATCGACGAGGGGGAGCTCATCGCCGCCGGCAAATTGGAGATCGATTCCCGGTTCCAGGCGGCCCGGCCGATGTGGAGCTATGACGGCCTGGAGACGCTCAACGAAGCATGGGCGGAGGAGGCGGACGATCCCGCCGAGCGCGCCCGGATGGAGGCGATGAGCGAGTTCAGCCAGGCGTGGTGGGAGGAGATGGACCTCCGCTACGGCCTCCATAGCAAGACCGCCGACTTCGGGCAGGAGTTCACGGTGGGGTTGGGCCTCGTGCGGACCACCGCCAACGTGGTGGGCACGACGGCGCCGGGCATGTCCTCGAACTGCCGGCTCTGTCATTCGACCGTTCTGTTCACCAATCCCGATCCCCACGACCCGCAGCCGAAGTTCGCCGAGGGGATCCCCAACGCGTTCCTCGACTTCGAACGCTTCCACCAGAACGTCGCCGCGACCGGTGGCACGAGCCGTGGCTTCCTGTTCGCCAAGAATCTCCCTCGGTTCTTCGCCGACTCCGCCGACTTTTTCGGAATCCTCGTCCCGGTGCTCCGCCCCGACGGCATCAAGCCGAGCGTCCTGCGGTACGAGAAGTTTTTCATGGCCGACCATGGCAGCAGCTACACCAAGAAGCTCGAGGCGAAGGTGCCGCTCATCCCGTTCCTCAAGCCGCAGCCCTGGACGAACTACCGGTACAAGACCAACGGCACGGAAGGGCAGGGGCTCTATGTCGATGGCGGCTTCTCCGGCAATGTCGCCGACGTCACCTACGCGATGGCGATCAGCCGCGACCATCTCGGGGCCGATTTCGCCGAAGCCCGCGCGACGTTCAAGCAGTGCGTGCCGGCCTACTTCAACTCGCTCGAAACTCCCCGCTATCCCTTCATCGCCGACGTCACCGAGGCCCGGGCCGACCGCGGGCAGACGATCTATGCAAACACCTGCAGCCGCTGCCATGGGGAGTACCGCAAGACCGGCCCCAAGGCCTACGAGCTGGTCGACTATCCCGGCCGCCTCGTCGACCAAGAGGAGCTCGGCACCGATCCGCTGCGGATCCTCGGGCTGTGGGATCTCGACGTCGAGGAGAAAAAGAAGTTCTTGAGTGGATCGGTGGAGGTGACGCATCGGTACGTGGCGCCGCCCCTGGCGGGGATCTGGGCGCGGGGACCGTATCTCCACAATGCCTCCGTGCCGACCGTCTACGACCTCCTCAAGTCGTCGTCGCGGCCGCGAAAATATTCGATGCGGCCGAGTAGCACCGATCCGCGAAATTACGACCAGGAGAAGATCGGCTGGAAGTATGTCGATCAGTCGGCGAAGAGCCACGACGAGGTGCTCGAGCTGATGGCCCACGATCCTTACCTCCGCGTCTTCGATCCCGATTGGCGTTCGGCGGAGGATTGGGAGGCGCTCCGTGAGGCCCTCGCCAGCGTCAAGAACGTGAAGGTCGACGCCACGAAGCCGGAGCTCTACACCGGCATGCTCAACACCGGCCACACTTTCGGTGACGGACTCTCGGAGGAGGAGCGGCTCGACCTCCTCGAGTTTCTCAAGTGCCTGTAGCCGTGCTCTCCAGGGGCCCGCATCGGCCCG
>JBIIQL010000636.1:0-2516 GCA_044342095.1 Pirellulales bacterium | reverse complement strand
GCGGCGAACACCGTCTGGTAGCGTGGCAGATCGTCCGCACGGGCATCGCCGCCGCGGATGTATCCGGGGAGCGGCACGCGCCCGACCTCGCCGAGGAGTTGCTCCGCCGTGCCGGGGCGGTCGGGCCGGGCGAGCCACGTGCCCCCCGGGCCCCGCCCCGTCATCTCGAGGGAGAACCCATCGGCACCGTCGGCATCGACGAGGACGACGCGCTCGCCGATCGCCACCCGCCCGCGGGTGTGGGCGAGGAGTCGCCACGAGCCGTCGGCCAACGACTCCAGCCACAGCCCCTCCCAGCGGCCCCCCGTCTTCTCGCGGCGCCCCTCGAGCCGGGCCGGGACGACGCGCGTGTCGTTGACGACGAGGAGATCGCCGGGGTCGAGGAGATCGACAAGATCACGAACATGGCGATGGGCAAGGCTGCCGTCAGAACGGCGGACGATGAGCATCCGCGCGGACGCCCGGTCGGCGAGCGGCTCCTGGGCGATCAACTCGCGGGGGAGGTCGTAGGCATAGTCGTCGGCGGCGGCCATCGGGGCATCGTACGCCGAGACCGTTGGCCGGCGGAATGCCATGGCCACGAACCGTGGTACAACGGTTTTTTGCCCCGGCCCCGCTCCCCGCTCGACTCTCCCGCCATGTCGTCCACGATTCACACGAGCGTTCTCCCCGTCGAGTCGCTTTCCTTCCTCGACCTCAAGCCGGGCGATCGGGTCGTCGACGGCACGCTCGGGGGGGGCGGACACACCCGGCTCCTCGCCGAGGCGGTCGGCCCCACCGGCCTGGTCATCGCCATCGATCGCGACCCCGGCGCCATCGCCCGCGGTGTCGATCTCCTCGCCGGCCTGCCGGTTCGGTTCGCGCAGGCCAACTACCGCGATCTGCCCGAGGTGCTCGACGCGCTCTCGATCGACAAAGTCGATGCGGTGCTCCTCGACGTCGGGCTGTCGAGCGACCAACTCGCCGACACCGAGCGCGGCTTCTCCTTCGACGCCGACGGCCCCCTCGATCTCCGCTTCGACCCCACCGAGGGGGAGCCGGCCTGGCGGCTCGTCAACCGCCTCCGCCCCGAGAGCCTCGCCGACCTCATCTACGAATTCGGCGAGGAGCGTCACAGTCGCCGGATCGCGCGGCGGATCGCCGCCGTCCGCGAAAAGGAACCGATCCGCACCGCGCGGCAATTCGCCCGCATCGTCACCTCGGCGATCCCCCGCCAGCACCCGCCGGCCCGGATCCATCCCGCCACGCGCACCTTCCAGGCCCTGCGGATCGCCGTCAACGAGGAGTTGAAATCGCTCAAGATTGCGCTCGAGCGCACGCCCGCCCGGCTCGCTCCCGGCGGGCGGATGGTGGTGATCGCGTTCCACTCGCTCGAAGACCGGCTCGTGAAACAGGCCTTCCGCAACACGCAGGTGTGGGAGTGCCTCACCCGCTCCCCCGTCGAGGCTTCCGACGAGGAGGTGGCCCGCAATCCTCGCAGCCGATCAGCGCGGCTCCGGGCCGCTCGGCGCCTCCCCGATCCGCTCGATCCGGCCGGTACCCCCTGAAATCAGCAATCAGCGGGGTTTCACCGCGGATTTTCCCCTTCCTTCCGGGCGCCGGTGTGGGCAGAATCCCCGCCCTTGGCCGTCCGTGAACGGGCCCCTGCCCGCCCGCTCCCCGCGGGGTGTCGAACGTTCCACGGCTCTGGAAGGAAGCACCGATCGCACGGAGGCGGACGCATGGACCACACCCACGACGCCGAGAGCGACGACGATCTCGACGAGCGCCTCGCCAGGGTGTTCGAGGAACAGGGCATCCCCAAGCCGCCCCCCCGTGCGGCCGCCCGCCCGCTTCCACCGGCGCCGAGCATCCCGGCCGACACGCCGGCCTCCCGCCCGCGTGCCGTCCCGGAGGCGCCCTCCCGACCGTCGCCGGTGGCAGCGAAGCCGGCTGCGCCGCCGGCGGCCCCCCGCCGGAGCGGCCGCCGCGAGAAGACGATCCTCCTGGCGATGCTCGGCACCCTCGCCGGCGCGTTCGTCGGCGTGCTGTCGATGAAGCTTCTCGTTCCCCGTCCACCCAATGGCGCGGGGCCCGACATTCACCTCGAGTCGGCCGAGAGCGGTGGGCTCGATCTCGTCGAGCCCCCTGTCCTGACGTCGCTTCCCCCTGCCGCCGACATCCCCCCCGATCCGTTTCGGAGCCTCGGCCTTCCCCCCGCGGCCGCGGAGGACGAACGGGCCCCGTTTCAGCAGGACGATCCCGTCGAAGTCGCCGCCGCGATCGACGCCGAGCCGACCGGCGATGCCCCGGCATCGCGGCGCGCTTCCCGCTTCCCGTCCACGGAGCGGCTCGCCCCCACCGCGCCCCCCGATCTCGCCCCGGTGCCCGCCGACCCCTTCCCCTCGGCATCGCGGTTGGCCGCCAATCCACTCCGTGATCCGGTCGAGGAGCCCGTTCCGGAGCCGTCCCAGGCTTTTGCGACCACCCCCGAGCCCATCGAATCGCGCGTGGCAGGCGTCGTTCCTGTAGCCGCC
>JBIIQL010000637.1:0-2516 GCA_044342095.1 Pirellulales bacterium | reverse complement strand
CTCAAAAAGCACCCCGCGCGACGCTGCAGCGAGGGGTCGCCCGTGCTCCGAGAGCCGGCGTAGCCGACAAGCGGAGCCCGGAAGGCGGAGCGCAGGCGGGTCCGAGAGAGCGAAGGGCATGGATGCCCGTAGCGAACGTCCGGCGACGGGGCACGGGCGACCCCGAAGCCGCGTTTGAGATGGGCGTAGAGCCGAGAAGCAGCGTCTTCCCGCGCCTCACTTCGCCCCGAAGAGCTTGAGCACGATCCCGGCGACGTCGCGGGCGTGGAGGGGCTCCGAGCCGATGACGTCGGGGCGGGAGCAGATGAGGATCGTCTCGTGGGGGTCATCGGCGTCGATCGCGCCGTGCGAGCCCTTGACGAGGTTCGTGTCGAGCGGGATTCCGAACGGCATCCCCGGCGGCGGCGGGGCGGTGCGATCGATGAACATCTCGAGCGGGTCGTAGCCGGGCTTCTTGTGGATGTCGATCGTGCGGGCGAAGGTCGGGGCCTTGGCGACGTCGCTCCACCACGGATAGGCAAACCAGGCCTCCGGCATGCTCTCGAGCACGACGTCGCCGCAGTGGCTGGCCAGCGCCGGCACGGGAGTGTCGGCGAGCGCCGCGCCCACCAGCGCCGTTCCCGAGTAGACCTGCTTCACGCCGCGCCGGGTTTCGAAGAGGGTGTGGATCTGCTTCACGAGCCGGTCGCGCTCCTCACGCGCCTGCCCCAGTTTCAGATAGACATGGGCCACCTGATGGTCGGCCAGCGCCCAGGCCCGGCTCTCCTCCATGTCGATCAGCTCCCCCTCGGGGGAATCCTTGACGACGAGCAGCCCCGCGTCGCGGAGGATACGGTTGACGAAGACGGCGTGCGTCACCGGGCGGATTCGGTATTCGCCCGCCACGACGACGACGAGATTCTCCACGCCTACCAGCCGGCCATACTCCTCCACGAGGGCTCCGATCTCGGTGTCGAGCTCGCCGCAGGCCGCGTGGGCGGCGTCGCTGTCGGGCCCCTGACGCTGCGCGGCGTAGTCGAGGTGGGGGAGATAAACGACGGCCAGATGCGGGGGCGCATCCTTGGCGGCGGCGAGGAAGCTCTTCGCGATCCAGCGCGAAGAATCGATGCCGGCAAGCGGGCCCCAGAACTTGTGGAGGGGGAAGTCGCCGAGGCTTTCGCGCAGGCTCGCGTAGAGCGGCTCGGGGTTCGTGTGGCACCACATCGTCTCGGTGCCGTCGGGGTTGTGCTTCGGGGCCGGGAGGCAGACGAGATCGGCCGTGGCGTGCTTCGACTGGAGGAGGAACCAGGCCGCGGTGCGCAGCTCCGGCCGGGAGGCCTTGAGGCGGTCCCAGATCCTCGGGATCCGGTGGACCGAATCGGGGCTGATCCACATTTCGAGATGGTGTTCGTCGCGGTCGTAGACGCCGTTGGCCACGATCCCGTGCTTCCGCGGCGTGCCGCCGGTGGTGAGCGTGGCCTGCACCGGGCAGGTGACCGCGGGGAAGCAGGGCTCGAGCGGCACCTTCCCGCCGAGCGCGGCAAGCCCGGCCACGACCGGCATTCGGGCGAGATCTTCAGGCCGCAAGCCGGGCACCGAGAGGAAGAGGACGTGGAGCGGCTTGGGGTCGGCGGCGTCGGTCATCGGTGGCTCCGGGGAGTGGGGGCGGTGGCTGGAGGAAGGTGGCGGGCGAGGAAGAAAAACGACTCGCGGGCGGTGTCGAGCCAGCGGTGGGACTGGCGGGGAAGCTCGACATGAAGCCCCCCGTCATAGCCTGCCGCAGCGAGAAGGGGGAGCAGGGCGGCAAAATCGACGTCGCCAGCCCCGAGGGGGAGATGGTCGTGGCGGCAGGCAAGCATGTCGTCGACGTGAACGTTGACGATGTTCGCCGCGAAGGGCTCGAGCCTCGCCGCAAGGGGCCACTCCCCGAGGCATTCCAGATGGCCGAGATCGACGGTGAGGCCGAAGCAATCCGGGGCGCCGAGGCGGTCGCGGAGCATGACCCACCGGGAAACCGCGTCGATCACCATCCCAGGCTCCGGCTCGAATCCCAGCCGCACGCCGCGCTTCGTCGCCCGCTCGATGACGGGCCCGAGGCCGGTACAGAGCCGGTCGAGGATGGTCGCCTCGTCGGCGGCATCGCGCCCCACACCTGACCAGAGCGAGAGGCAAGGAGCGCACGACCCGGTGCCCAGCTCGGCGGCGAGATCGACCGCCGCGACGAGGAAGTCGACGCGGCGCTTGCGGGCGGAGGGATCGGGGGAGACGAGCGTCGGCTCGTGCTTGTGGAGCGGATCGAGGAGATGGCGGGCGCCCGACTCGACGACGCAGGCCATCCGCGTGCGGGCGAGGAGCGAACGCCAGCGATCGATCTCGGCGGAGAGGCCGGCGAGGCTGCCTGTGGCTATTTCCTCGAAGAGACCGTGATCGGGGGTGAGCGCGAGCGACCGGTAGCCGAGGTCGGCGAGGATCGCGACGGCGTCGGCCGGTGGCACGTCGCCGATGCTGTTGGTGCTGAAGCCGGGGCGCATGGCGGC
>JBIIQL010000635.1:0-2522 GCA_044342095.1 Pirellulales bacterium | reverse complement strand
GCCCGCCGCCGCCTGAACCGGCGGCTTCCCCTCGTTCCAGTCGCCGTCGGAGGCGATCACGACCCCGCGCAGATTCGGATGGCGCTGCACCGCCGACTCGAGCGGATCGAAGAGATTCGTCCCGGAAGCCGGGGCATTTCCATCGGCGCTGAGGGTGCCTGAGAAGGGCTCGATGGCGATGGCATACCGCTTTGCGAGTGGACCCCAGAAGCTCGGGTCGGAGAGCGCCGCCACCGCCTCGCGCCGCGACAGCGCCCCAGTCCCCTCCCCGCCGTCGCCGGAAACACCCCGGCGGACGTCGACTGTCTCCATGCTCCGCGAATCGTCGACGAGAACGGCGATCGTCGGCTTGTCGACGGGGCGTCGCTCGGTGACCCACTCCGGCTGATTGAGGAGGACCGCGACAAGCAGCGCGACAAGCAGGCGCAGCCCTTCGAGGAGCCCGAAGGCCGGTTTGAATCCGCTCCGCCACCAGCCGATCACGCCGACCGCCGCCACGAGGAGCACCAGCACGATCGACACCCCGAGCACCCAGGGGCTCGACTGGAAGCGGAGGCCGTGCGCGAGCGTGATCATCTCGGCGGACGTCGTCACGGGATTGCCTCCCGGGCCGCGCGGGCCCCCACGACCAGGGGCCGATGGGGGAGCGAGAGCAGCCCCTCGGCCGCAAGCGCGAGCAACAGCGCCATCAGGCACGGGCGCCACACCTCCTCGACGAGATTGCCAAGGCCGCCGGCCTGCTGCTCGAAGCGGCTCCACGAGAGCCCCTGGAAGAGGGCATCGACCTGCTCGTCGGCGAGGACAGGGCTACAGTCCTCGCGCGGCGGCCGGTTGATCGCCACGAGGCGGCCGCGCGAGGCGAGGACGCCGGCGTGGAATCCCGACTCGGTCGATGGGCTTGGAGGACCGGCGATTTGCCGCCAACCAACGTTCGGAGGAGTTTCCCTGCCTCCAGGCCCAGCGGGCTCTCCGGCATCGGCCATCCGCGCCGGCCCGACGGCGGCGAGCCCGTCGTCGATCGCCCGTTGGAGAAGGCAGTAGAGGACGATGCCGTTGGTGGCGAGATCGGAGTCGCGCGGGGAGGGGGTGGTGGCGAGGAAGGCGACGGCGCCCCGATCGCGGGGGGCGCGGCGGAGGAGCGGGAGGTCTTCCGGCAGCGTCGCCAGATCGGTTCCGGGCCCCGTGACCGCGCACACCCGGCGGATCTCGAGCTCCCCCACCGGGAGCGCTTGGCCGGTGAGCGTGCCGGCGAGCCAGCCCTCGTCGCTGCGCCACGACGCCGGCCGCAACGGCGGACTGTGCTCGCTCCAAGCCCCCCAGCCGATCCCGGCAAACGATGCCGCGGTCGGTGACTCCGGCGGGAGAAACACCACGTCACCCCCCCGATCGACAAACCGCTCGACGACCGCTGCGAGCTCCCCTTCCGGAATCGGCGCCTGCCAGAGGAGCAACGCTACCTCGTCGAGCGCCATCCCGGCCGCCTCCGCCGGCGCGACGACATCGACCGCGGCAGTGAGGAGCTTGTCGGGGGGAATCCCGGCGACGAGTTCAAGCGCGCCGCGGGCCCGGGAATCCTCGGCGACGATCACGGTCCGTCGCGTCGGCGCTTTCCCGAAGGTGAAGTAGGCGTCGTTGTCGGCCGGGTTGACGTCGGCAGGGATCGTCACCCGCCCCCAGCCGCTCGCCCGGGCCAGATCGCTCGGCTCCCCGTCGCCGGAAGCGAGCGCCGCCGGATCGACCGGGATCGCATGCCGTGAGAGGACGGCCTCGGTGCCGGCAAGCTCGATCTCGATCGTCGACCGGGCGCCGCCGAGCTCGACGGTCACCGGCACGCGCACCGGCCCCTGATCGCGCTGCCGGCGCAGGGCGAGGTCGAGGAGGAGCTCCCAGCCCTTGCCGCGGGGCTCGAGCGTCGCCTTCGTGACGCGGATGGCGAGGTTGCTATCCCCGGCATCGGTGGCGGCAAGGAGATTCACTCGCACCCCTCGGGGGTGCGCCGCGATCTCCGCGCGGATCGCCGGCCACGCGCCGTCCGCCGGCTTCCAATCGTTGGCACGCTCGTCGGAGCAGATCCAGATCGAGCCGGCCGCCGCGGTATCGGCCCGGAGCTGGGCGCAGGCTACTTGGAGCATCTTCGGCAGATCGGCCGGCGCAGCGGCGGGCTCCGTCTCGGGGAGCGCCGCGAGGACCCGAGGGCTGGCCAGCTCCAACGGGGCTTCCGTCACGCTGTCGATGAGGATCACGCGCTTCGTGCCGAGGGTCTCCAGCGCCGAGACGACCTGCCGGCGGGCCGTGGAGAGCTTCGATTCACCGCCGGCGACGGCGGCCTGGGTCATGCTCGGGGAGCGGTCGAGGAGGACGATCGCCGCGGCCTCTTCGCCGCCGAGGCTCGCGAGCCATCCGCGCGACAGCGGCCGGCTGACGGCGAACACCGCCGCCGCGACGGCGAGCATACGAAGAGCGAGGATCAGCCACTGTCGCAGCCGGCTGTAGCCGCGGGAGAGGGCCTTGGCGGCAAGAAG
>JBIIQL010000633.1:0-2523 GCA_044342095.1 Pirellulales bacterium | reverse complement strand
GACCCTGCGGCCGAGATAAAAGACGCCGAGCCCTTCGATGTCGGGGCCGAGATCGCTCTCGTCGGCGCTGCCGCGATTGCTGGTCCGACGCTCTTGCATGACTGCTCCGCATTGCGAGAAAAACGAGGCCGAAGGGGAGTCGTCATTTCACTCTGACGGGCGTTGCCGACACAACCCCGATCCCCCTGGCCGTTCGCGACTCCGGTCCGGTGCGTCAGACCACCGAGCCGATCCGCGATCCACTCAAGGGGACTCTGCGGAGGACGACAGAGGGTCTCTGGTCCGGCCCGGAACTCGGCCGACGCTGCCCCCCACCGGGAAGGGGACTTCAACGGGGACACCGAGGAGTTCGCTACCGGCCCGCTCCAGTTCGCGTACCAGCGCCGCAGGCCACAGCCCGAGGAGGACGATCGTGCCGAACAGGGCCGTCAGCGCGATCCTTTCGCGGGGGAGGAGGTGGTGCCTTGGTCCATCGAGGTTCGACGGGCCACCAAAGACCATGAACCACCCGCGCATCACCGAAATCGCCGAGAGCACCGTGGCCGCGATCACGAGCAACCCGGCGTGGAGTTGCTCATCGAGGCTTCCCGATACGAGGAGATCGTCGGCGACGAAGGAAAGTGTCCCCGGCAGGCCGATGCTCGAGAGGCCGAAGAGGAGGAAAAATGCCGCCAAGAGCGGGGCGTCGGCGAACCGCCCCTGCGGGGTCTCGAGTGAAAGTGGTCCGGCCCGGCTCTCGAGGGCCCAGCCAACGAGCCCCAGCCCCGTCAGCGCCAGCCCGCTCGAGATCCAGGTGCAGAAAGCTCCGTTGAGTTCCATTGGCAGCTTGCCGGCCAAGCCGGCGAGGACGAGGGCCGACTGGCTCATCGCCAGCGTGCCGATCAGCCCCCGGAGATCGCGCTGCACCAGCGCGAGCGCCGCCCCGTACGTCGCCGTCAGCAAGGCCAGCTGCGAAAGGACGACGAGTTCCGCTCCGACGCCGTCGCCGTGGTCGGCATGGCCGAAGAACAGCCGCACTGCCGTGTAGGAGGCGATCTGTGGCATTGTGGCGGCAAGCGCCGTCGACATCGGCGCGCCACGGAACAACGCCGGATACCAGGAGTGAAAGGGGACGATCCCCTTCCTCACGAGGACGGCCAGCGCCACGAGCCAGCCGCCGGAAGCTCCCAGGAATCCCCCCCCGGCCTCCCACGGCGGGTCGGCGATCATCATCAGGGTGCCGATGGCCATACAGGCCACGGCGAGCGTCATCATGATCGCGTAGACCCGCGCTGCCGTCTGACCGCCTGGCGTTGCCCGTGTGCTCCACCACGTTGGGAGGGCGGTCACCACCCAGGCGACGATGAGGACCAGCGGGTGCGCCGTGGAGAACAGCGCGAGCGTCGTGGCCGCACCAAGGAGAATCCGCACCGTCGCCGGGGCGTCCAGAAACCGATTCGGGGCGACCATCACGATCGCCAGTTCCACCAGCGCCACGAACGGCAAGAGCACGGCGGTAAGCCCGTCGACATGGACGAGGTAGCCGCCGCCGAGCCGCTGGCCGAGCTCGAGGGTGACCTCCGGACCGCTCATCCAAAACAAGGTGATCGTCAAACCGGCGACCAGGGAGACGATCAGGGCGACCATCGCCGGGGTGCGCGGAGTCCCCTGGCTTCCGCCACGGCTGACATGGAGCGCTGCCGACAGAGGGGCGACAATGGCCGCGATCAGGGCTGCAAGGAGCGGAATGTCATGGCCGTCGAGACTCACCGCCGCCCCCCCGGCATCCGCCTGCCAGCGGTATCCCGCACCCGATCCTCGGGACGCGTTCCGAGCCTGTCGATCCAGGCCAGCTCGGCCTCTCCGAAGCGCTCGAGGAGCCTCCACACAGGCCCGATCACAAACCGCGACAGCACCATCTCCTCGAAGCCACGGTCGAGAGCCACACGGTAGAGCCAGGCCTGCGTCTTTTCCGGCATCATCCGAACGATCGACCAAGACGCCGCGCCGGGATGGCCGCCGAGGGCCGCCTCGAGTGCATGTCGATCATGAAGCGCCGACGGGGAGCGGAGGATCTGAAGGCTGCGGAGAATCGCATGGCTGACGATGTGGACCAGCGCGATGACGCGGAAGCCGAGGCCGATCTCGACGAAGATGATCCCCGCCTGGGTCATCGATGCGTAGGCGAGCATGCTTTTGAGGTCGGTCTGGACGCGACCGACGAGGGCGGCGTGGATGGCCGTGAAGGCGCCGATGACGACCAGAGCACCCCGGGCGATCGGCGCCGCATCGAGGAGGGCCTCGCAGCGCAGGAGAACATAGGCGCCGGCGTGGATCGAGAGGGCCCCGTAAAAGATGGCGCTCGACGGCGTCGGCCCCTCCATCGCCCGAGGTAGCCAGTTCGAGAACGGCACCTGGGCGCTCTTCCCCATCGCCGCGAACACCAAGAGGAGCGAAATGAGCGTGGCATTCCCCGGCGAAACGAGGCAATGGCCGTTCGGCCAGACGCCTTCGAAGAGCCGTTCGAAATCCCCGGAGCCGACG
>JBIIQL010000634.1:0-2523 GCA_044342095.1 Pirellulales bacterium | reverse complement strand
GGCCCGCGGCATCGGGTAGGGGATGCCGGGCGGCATCCCGAAGTTCTGCAGAAACGCGTTGTAATCGGCGGGCATGCCCGACGGGGTGGAAGGACAGACAAACAGCGGCACCGGCGTCCGGACCTCCGCGCTCCCCCGGCCCCCTGGAAACGGCGGCGGGAGATTCAGCGGATCGATGAGGGCGCGCCGGTTGTCGAAGCGGGTCGCCAGCGCCGCTTCCTCGAGAAACGGGAGGAGCCTCCCCATCGGCCCCATCGGCGAGCGGGCAAACGAGTGGACGGGAAAGAACGGATTCGCTGGGGCTGGATACTCCGCAAGCGAGAGTTCCTGCCGCCACGTCGGAATCGATCCCTCGGCCGCTTCCTGGTTCGCCACCGCCAGCCCGAGTTGGCGGAGATTGTTGCCACAGGAAGCGCGCCTGGACGCCTCGCGGGCAGCCTGCACGGCCGGCAGGATGAGGCCGACGAGCGTGCCGATGATCGCGATCACGACCAAGAGTTCGACGAGCGTGAAGGCCGAGGCCGGTCGGCAGGTCGGCCGACAGCCTGCCCGCGCGGGGAACACTGCAGCTCGTCGGGGAAGTCGCGATCGGGTCGGCATGAGGTCACGGCAGCCCTTCTGGCAGCGGGGTGACCGCAGCCACAGCTCAAAACTACCACTCAAGTCATGCCGGCACCAGTTGAGGAACGCTCTGTCGGAAAACCCCGTGCGATCCGAGAAAACGCCGGATGACAGCTCATTCCGAAATCTCCACGACCGCCTTGATGACGCCGCTGGTCGGCTCGAGGGCGGCCATCCGGCCGGCTATTCGCCGGCGTCGCTCTCGCCGCCATCACGGGAAACGAGGGCCACGTAGACGCGGTTGTCGGTGGAGTCAGCAAGGAGCCCCACTGCACCGTCGGCCCGGACGGTCATCGCCCCGCCGGCATGGAAGGCGTAGGGATTGTCGTCGTTGGCGATGTTGATCACCGCACAGCCCGGCTGCTTCGGGTCGAGGTCGGTAGCGCCACTCAAGCCGCGCGTCAGCCGGGCCAGCGTGAAATCGCCGTAGAACGCGGCCGTCAGCCATTCACCGCCGGCGGCGTTCGCCGGCACGCGCCGCCCCTTGAACCAGCGTTGCTGCCTCCCGGCCTCCTCGATGAAGCAGAGCGTCTTGGAGAGCCCGTCGGTGACGTCCCGAAACCGCACCCGCCGCGCCGTGGCCACGTGCTCCGCTCCGAACAACGAGTTGGAGGTCGGCAGGGGAGGCAGGCCGACGCAGACGGCGAGGGTCGCATCGATCCCCCGCAGGGGCGCGTAGTCAGCCCGCGGCAGCGGATAAGAGACGCCGTCCGGCAGGCCATACGCCATCAAATACCGCCCGTAATCGGCGGGAATACCCGAAGGTGTGGCAGGACAGACAAACAGCGGCACGGGTGTGCGGGACGCCGGGCTGGCCAGTCCACCGGGAAACGGAGGAGAAAGATTGACCGGATCGACCAGCGCGCGGCGATTGTCGAAGAGCGAAGCGAGGGTGGCCTCCTCGAGATACGGGAGCAATCGCCCCAGCGGTCCCAGCGGCGACCTCGCGTAACTGTGAATCCCATAGAACGGATTCGCCGGAGACGGATACTCCGCCAGCGAAAGTTCCTGCCGCCATGTCGGCACCGATCCGGTCGCCGCCTCCTGATTCGCGATCGCCAGACCGAGTTGGCGAAGATTGTTCCCGCAGGCACCCCGGCGGGCCGCTTCTCGCGCCCCCTGCACCGCTGGCAGAAGCATGCCGACGAGCGTGCCGATGATACCCAGAACGACGAGGAGTTCGACGAGCGTGAAGCCGGCGATGGCCCCATCGACGGAGGCCGACCGTGCCCGGGGCCGGAGTGGATGCATGGTGACCGGAACCTCGGGGCACTCGGAACCGCGTGGAATCGGGCACACGCCCCGTTTCCAACTTTAGCATCCGCCCCGACACGATCTCCAGCCTCGGGGTTCCCGTGACCGAGGCCGACGAATCAGCCTACCGACGCCTCCGCCCCCCCCTCCAAGCACGGAGGAGGCCGGCGGTGATCCCGAGCCCTGCCAAGATCATCGTCGAGGGCTCCGGCACCGCGGCGACGGAGTAATTCAGCACGACATCCTGGCCGTTGGCCCCGAGCCCCAGGGCGAACGATGAACCGGGACGGAGCGTGCCGAACAACTGACCGGAACCATCGATCCAGTTGCTCACGGCGAGCGACAGGCTCCCGAACCCGGTGGTCGTGCCGTTCACGCTCCACACCGTCCACTCCTGGTTCGTGTTCCAGAACGAGTCACTCCAATTGACGACGCTTCCGGCGCTGTCGAACGACATGCTGAAAGCGGTGCTCGTCGCGAAGTCAAGATCACCGCCGACGAACACCTGATCGAACACCGTCGCATTGGAGTTGGAAGTGAGGTTCTCGGCGAGCTCCCAGACCACGCTCGGCCCCGAGCCGCCGGAGGTGTAGGCGAGGTTGCCGGTGATCGTCTGGATGCCCGGGGAGTTGCCCGGGGCGTGGATTC
>JBIIQL010000632.1:0-2524 GCA_044342095.1 Pirellulales bacterium | reverse complement strand
GCGGCCGACGAACTCCTGGAGCGCGGCGCGGACAAGCTCCACCGGATCAGCTTCCGGCTGGGAGAGGATCATCGGGTATTCGACGTAGTCGAACGCCTCGGCGGTGATCTTGCCCGGCTCGGCCGACTCCCGGCAACGAATCGCCTTGAGGGCGCATTTGCCGATGTCGATGCCCCAGACGTACGGACTGCGGGCCATGGCCTGTTCCAACGAGAGGAGGGGGGAGAAGAGGGGCGGATTCGCGGCAAGCGCTCCACCAGCCTCACTTTACGAACGATCTCTGCGGGGTGTCAAACCGGTCACGATTGGTTGGGGGCTGAACACGGCAGCGGGTTGATTCCTCGGTTGCCACCCCTGAAAAAGGTGGCGGTCGGCAGTACACTTTCCCCCCATGACACCGCGTAGGACCATCGTTTTCTTTCCCTGCCACTCCCTCGACGATTTTCCTACGTGGCTGGGAGACTCCGAGGCCGACGAACTGCTGGCGGCATGGACCGCGGCGTGGCACCCCCGTTTGATCGCCGCAGCCGGGCGGATGCCCGCCTGGGCAAGTGTCGAGGTGCCCCCTGGGAATGACGCGGAGGTGCTGGGGATCGTTACAGCCACCTGTGACGATCGGCTCGTCGGGCGGCTCGACCCGGCATCGACTCCCGGGAGCCGGTGGGTGCGGCGGGCCGGCGACCGGCCGACGACCGTCCGCCAGGCGCTTGCGGCACTCGGCCTCGCCGGTGATCCCGAGCCCGCCGTTTCCTCGCCGCCGTCGGCCCCGACAGAACCGGCCGACCCGACCCAGCCGCAGCCGCCCAGACAGGCCGGAGTGGACGACTTTCACGCCTTCGGTCTGGCCTGGCTCCTGTCGGAATTGCTTGCCCGGCGGATGCGATCGACGACCGGCCTCGGGTCCACCGCGGCTTTCAGCGGTGGGCCGAGCGACGAGCCGGCGACCGGCTTCGAGGAGCGTCTCGTCGCCGGGGCCCGGGCCTTTGAAGCCGGGGACGCGACGGCGGCGGCCGAGGCCTTGGCCGAGTGCTACGGGCACCTCGAGGCGGCCCGGGCCCGCTACTACCCCGTCGACGTCTGGCTGATCGATCTGGTCCTCCTTGCCGACACGACCCTCGGCCCCCGGCTGGCCACCGAACTCGACGCCCCGGTGCCGCTGGCCCTCGTGGCCACCGGCCGGCTGATCGAGAAACTGGCCCGCACCGACCCAGGCCTGACGTCTCGGCTGCGGCAGGCGTGCGACGCGGGGCGGATCGCTCCGGCCGGCGGCCGGTATGAGGAGGAGCCGCTCGACGGCCTGTTCCCGGAGACGATCCGCGAGTCGTTCCTCCAGGGCCATCGGGCTTGGCGGCAGGCGGTCGGGCGCGTCCCGGCGACGTTCGCCCAGTTCGGCGGTGGCTGGTCGGCGATCCTCCCCCAGATCCTCACCCACTTCGACTATGCCGGCGTGATCTGGAACCTCTTCGACGGGACGCCGCTCCCCGATCCGGGTCTCGGCCGGATCCGCTGGGAAGGGACCGGCAGCGGATGCCTGGAGGGGATCGCCCGCCCCCCGCTCGATGCCCGCCGCTCATCGACGGTTCTCAACCTTGCCGACCGGATCGGCGACGCCCTCGACAACGAACACACCGCGGTCATCCCGTTCGCCCACTACGCCGGCATGGCGAGCCCGTGGTTTGACGACCTCCGCCGGATCGGGGCCTGGACGACCGCCCTGGGAACGTTCGTCACCCCCGACGAGCACTTCCGCCGCACCCCCGGCTCCGGCAAGCTCGTCTCCTGGGAGCCTGACAGCTATCCGGTCGCCCGGCCCCCGACCGACGCCGCTGGGGCGACCGACTCGAGTTCCGCCGCCGATCCGATCGCCCCACGCGTCGCCGCTGTCCGCAGCGAGGCCCAGCGGCTCGTCGCCGGGCAGAAAGTGCTCGCCGGATTGCCGGTAACCGCGACAGCCGGGCCCGGCGGCAAGCGGGTGATCCGTGAGGCCGGGGCTGGCGTTCCCGACGTCGCCCCCGACGTGGCCCCCCATGCGCTCCCCAAGCCTGTCGCGGCGGCGAAGAAGAAACCCTCCGGCGGACTCCTCGGCGGCCTCGCCCGCGGCCTTTTCGGCGGCGGCGGCGACGACCGCCTCGTTCTCGAGCACGACCAACTCCGCGTCCGCGTCCACCCGCAGACCGGCGGGCTGTTGTCGGTGAGACGCCCCGAGGATCGCGGCAATCGGCTCTCGCAGCATCTCGCCATGCGCACCACCCGCCCTGCGCCGGCGGTCGGATCGCCGTGGGAAGATCCTCAGGAGCGGGCCGAGTATGCAACCGCGACCGCCGAGAGCGTGACGCGGACGGACGAGCGGACGATTCTCAGCCGTGGCCATTGCAGCGACGCCAAGGGGCGGAAGCTCTTCACCTTCTCCCAGCGTGTCGAACTCCTCGACGGTCTCGCACTTGCGCGTCTCGATATCGAGGTGGCCGTCGTCGCCCCCGGCGCCGCTGCCGCAGCCCTCGAGCGGTATGCCGCGTGCCGGTTT